>JBJHAU010000109.1:0-7661 GCA_050480665.1 Alphaproteobacteria bacterium
GATCAAATCCGTGCTGAAGGAGCTGGAAAAGCACGAGGGGGCCATCCTGTTCATCGACGAGATCCATACGATGATCGGGGCGGGCGCAACCTCGGGCGGGTCCATGGATGCTTCCAACCTGTTGAAACCGGCGCTGCAATCGGGCAGCCTGCGCTGCATCGGCTCGACCACCTACAAGGAATATCGCAGTTATTTCGAGAAGGATCGTGCCCTTGTCCGCCGCTTCCAGAAGATCGATGTGAACGAGCCTTCCCCCGGCGATGCGGTGAAGATCCTGAAAGGGCTGAAGCCCTATTACGAGAAGCATCACAAGGTTCGCTACACCCAGGAGGCCCTGAAGGCGGCGGTGGATCTCGCGACCCGCTACATCCATGACCGCAAGCTTCCCGACAAGGCCATCGACATCATCGATGAGGTGGGCGCCGCCCAGATGCTGGTTCCCGAAGGCCGTCGCCGCAAGGTGATCACCGTGCGCGATGTCGAGGAGATCGTTTCCAAGATCGCGCGGATTCCGGCCAAGACCGTGAAGGGCGCGGACAAGCAGAATCTCCGGAATCTCGAGCGCGATCTGAAGGGGGTTGTCTTTGGTCAGGACAAGGCCATCACCACGCTGGCCTCGGCCATCAAGCTGTCGCGGGCGGGTCTGCGCGATGCGGAAAAGCCGATCGGAAACTACCTGTTCTCCGGCCCGACCGGGGTGGGCAAGACCGAGGTGGCGCGCCAGCTTTCCAGGCTTATGGGCGTGGAACTGATCCGTTTCGACATGTCCGAATACATGGAGCGGCATACCGTATCGCGCCTGATCGGTGCGCCGCCGGGATATGTCGGCTTCGATCAGGGTGGTCTTCTGACCGATGCCGTCGATCAGCATCCGCATGCCGTCTTGCTGCTTGACGAGATCGAGAAGGCTCATCCCGACCTGTTCAACATCCTGCTGCAGGTGATGGATCACGGCAAACTGACCGACCACAACGGAAAGATTGTGGATTTCCGCAATGTCGTGCTGATCATGACCACCAATGCCGGGGCTGCGGAAATGGCAAAGCCGGCCATCGGCTTCGAACGTTTCGAGCGTGTCGGCGACGATGAAGAGGCGATCAAGCGGATGTTCAGCCCCGAATTCCGCAACCGTCTCGATGCCGTGATCGCCTTCGCAAGCCTTGCTCCGGAGATCGTCGCGCGGGTTGTCGACAAGTTCGTGATCGAGCTGGAGGAACAGCTTGCGGATCGCGGGGTCGAGATCGCCCTGACCGCCGAAGCACGGCTGTGGCTTGCGCGCCGGGGCTATGATCCGGCCTTCGGGGCGAGGCCTCTGGGCCGCCTGATTCAGGACAGTATCAAGCGTCCGCTGGCCGATGAGCTGCTGTTCGGCCGGCTTGCCAAGGGCGGGCAGGTTCAGGTTGTGGTGAAGGATGACGCGCTCGACTTCATCATCGCCTCGCTGCCTCCGCGTCCGCGCAAGCCCGGAAATCCGGCGAAAAAGCCACCGCGGCTCCCGGCCCTGGTAGATTAGAGAAAGGGTGGACTAAAGAGCGGGTGGATGAGAGAGCGGCAGCGCTGCCGGGTCGTCTTCAGGCTTCCTTGCGGGGCGAAACCTCTCAGAACCCGTCCTCCTCGTCCTCCCGTGTGGCCTGGCCAGGGCTTTCGTGGTCGTTTGTGCCTTCCCCTTCCCGATGCGGGGTGCCTGAAACCCTTTCCCCGCTGCGGAATGGGGCATAGGCGGCCAGCGCATCGCGTTCCCGGCCGACATCGTCCCTCTCGGCATCGAGAAACCGGGCTACGGCGTTGCGGAATCCCTCATCGCGGATCCAGTGCGCCGAATAGGTGGGTTCGGGCACATAGCCCCTTGCGATCTTGTGATGCCCGCCGGCCCCGGCCTCCACGCGCTTCAAGCCGCGTTCGATGGCAAAATCCATGGCCTGATAGTAGCAGCATTCGAAATGCAGCATGGGATGCGCCTCGCATGCGCCCCAGTTGCGTCCATACAGGGCCTCGTCGGAAAAGAGATTGAGGGCACCGGCGACCGGCATCCCGTCGCGGAAAGCCATGACCAGCAGGATTCGATCGGCCATGCGCTGGCCAAGCGATTCGAAGAAGGCGCGGTTCAGATAGGGATGCCCCCATTTGCGGGCGGTCGTGTTGCGATAGAAGCCGTGAAAGGCATCCCAATGTTCGGGGCGGATGGCATCGCCGGTCAGCCTCTGGATCACCAGCCCTTCGGCGGTGGCCTTCATCCGTTCCTTTCTCAGGGTCTTGCGCTTGCGTGAGGTCAGCTGGGCCAGAAAATCGGCAAAATCCCGATAGCCGGGATTGTGCCAGTGGAACTGGCGCCCTTCGCGCAGCAGGTAACCGGCCTGCCCGGCGGCAAGCCATTCCTCCCGGCGCGGAAAGAGAATGTGCAGCGATGATACCCCCATCCTGTCCGCCGCGTCGCGCAACGCGCCGAGAAGGGTGCCGGCAAGAGCCGTATCCTCCGCCCTGCCAAGAAGGCGCGGGCCGGTGACCGGAGAAAAGGGCGAGGCCACCAGCAGCTTGGGATAGTAGCGCCCGCCTGCACGTTCATAGGCATCGGCCCAGGCCCAGTCGAAAACATATTCGCCATAGGAGTGGGATTTCAGATACATGGGCGCTGCGGCCACGCCACGGCCTTGCGCATCGGTGATCAGGGCATGCCGGGGGACCCAGCCGGTTTCAGGGCCGATGCAGCCGGACTCTTCCAGGGCGGCAAGAAAGTCGTGACGCATGAAAGGATTGTCGGTCCCATCACGGGCCATCACCAGGCCATCCCAGAGTTCGGGAGTCATGGCCTCGATCCCCTCATGCAGGGTGAGCGTCAGGGAATGCGGGCCGTCGGGCATGGGAGCAGGCTCGAAAGCTGTGAAGGGCAGGGGGCCGAAGCCGGTTCAGGGCCTGCGGCGTCCAAGTCTAGCAGCGCGCGGGATGCAGGAAAACCGAAGCCGGCAGAACAGAAGCTAGGGGGTGCCGGTTACGGGGGAGACCCTGAACAGGGCCTCGATCTCCACCGCGGCGCCCAGCGGCAGAACATTGACCCCGACAGCAGCCCGCGCATGGGCACCCTTTTCCCCGAAGACGGCCACCATGAGATCGGAAGCCCCGTTGATCACCCGGGGCTGATCGGTAAAGTCGTCGGTGCTGGCCACGAAGCCACCGAGACGGATCACCCGCTCGATCCGCGCAAGACGGCCGCAGGCGGCCCGGGCCTGGGCCAGAAGATTCAGGGCGCAAAGCGAAGCTGCCCTGATCCCGTCTTCCAGTTCGAGGGTTTCGCCAAGACGCCCCCTGAACGCAAGCGCGCCCTTCTCCATTGGCAGTTGTCCGGACACGAACAGATCATTCCCGTCGAGAAGGTAGGGCCGATAATTGGCGGCCGCAGCCGCTGGTTCGGGAAGAACCAGCCCGAGGGCCAGAAGCCGGGCCTCGGGATCGGAGGGATCGGATTGCTGTGCCGTCATGGCGCCATCACGCGCAGCCAGAGGGGAAAAAGGGGGGGTGAAACCTTCCCCCCCAGTTTACAGGAGACTTCATGCTCACTCACGCATACGCGTACGCAACAGGAAGATCATGAGCCTCGCGGTTCAGCTGCACCCGCTTGTCGCCCCGCAGGTGTTGCATTTCAGGCAGGTTCCATTGCGCACAAGGGTGAAGTTGCCACATTCACCGCACGCATCGCCTTCATATCCTTGTAGCCGAGCCTCGCGGATACGATCAAGACGCGTTGTCGTCTCGATGGAAACCGCCGCGCTGTAGGTGGCCGTCTCCCGGCCAATCCCGAGCCCGGTCGTATCGCTGACGGCGCTGGCAATGGCCTCCATGCTCCTGCGAATGGTGGTCTCTTCCTCGCGAGACTGGGCGAACATGACCGGCCCCTCCCCGGCGTCCATCCCTTCCTCGGCATGGGCCAGATCCTCCTCATCCACCAGGGTGCGGGCAAGATTGTCGGCGCCCCCTTGCAGGACATAGAGATTGGAACGGACATAGCCGTTGCTGGCCAGCCTTCGGGCGACCTCAAGCTGCGCCTGCTGGGGGGTTTGCGGCAGGTTGCCTTCGGTGTTGCCCCGCCCGAGGGTGTCGGGCCGCATGTCCTGGGGCTCGACATGCGCCAGATCCGAACGGCCCAGGTAGGAGACGGCCAACTCCCGGAACATGTAATCGAGGATCGAGGTCGCCATCTTGATGGCATCATTGCCCTCGACAATGCCCGACGGCTCGAACCGGGTGAAGGTGAAGGCCTCCACATACTCTTCCAGGGGAACGCCGTATTGCAGGCCGATGGACACGGCGATGGCAAAATTGTTCATCAGCGAGCGGAAGGCGGCGCCTTCCTTGTGCATGTCGATGAAGATTTCGCCAAGCTGACCGTTCTCGTATTCGCCGGTTCTCAGATACACCTTGTGGCCGCCGACAATGGCCTTCTGGGTATATCCCTTGCGGCGCAAGGGCAGGGTTTTGCGCTTGGAGATGATCTTTTCAACGATCCGTTCGGCAATGACCCGGGCCTTTTCAGGCTGGCTGGCCCCGGCAAGGGCAGCCACCGCATCGACCGGATCCGTTGCGTCATCGGTTTCCTGGTCTTCCTCGCCTTCCTCGGAAAGCAGTTGGGCGTTCAGGGGCTGGCTCAGCTTCGAGCCGTCTCGATACAGGGCATTCGCCTTCAATCCAAGCTGCCAGGACAGCATGTAGGCATCGTTGCATTCCTCGACCGTCGCCCCGTTGGGCATGTTGATGGTCTTGGAAATGGCGCCGGAAATGAAGGGCTGCGCCGCCGACAGCATGCGAATGTGGCTTTCCCAGCTCAAATAGCGTTTGCCGGTCTTGCCGCAGGGATTGGCGCAGTCGAAGACCGCAAGATGCTTTTCCTTCAGATGGGGGGCACCTTCGAGGGTCATCGCGCCACTGCAATGAATGTTTGCGGCGTTGATATCGGCCCGCGAGAAGCCGAGAGCCTCCAGCATGTTGAAAGCGGGATCGTTCAGTTGCGTCTCGGTGAAACCGAGGGTCTCGCGGCAGAAGCCTTCGCCCAGCGTGAACTTGTTGAAGGCGAAGGTGATGTCGAAGGCGGAGGCGACCGCCTCCTCGACCCGGTCGAGAGCGGCATCGTCGAACCCGCGCAGGCGCAGCGTTTCATGGCTGATCCCCGGAGCCTCGCGCAGGGATCCATGGCCCACGGCATAGGTGATGATGTCGCGAATCTCGCTTTCGGAATAGCCGAGAGTCTTGAGCCCCACGGGCACCGTACGGTTGATGATCTTGAAATAGCCGCCCCCGGCCAGTTTCTTGAACTTGACGATGGCGAAATCCGGCTCGATGCCGGTGGTATCGCAATCCATCACCAGGCCGATCGTTCCGGTCGGGGCAATCACCGAAGCCTGGGCATTGCGGAAGCCATGCTGCTCGCCAAGCGACAGCGCGCGATCCCAGGCGGTGCCGGCGGCAACCGCCAGGTTCACATCGGGGCAGGCTTCGATATCAAGGGGTACGGGAGCAATGGAAAGCCCCTCATAGCCTTCGGACTCGCCATAGGCCGCGCGGCGATGATTGCGAATCACCCGAAGCATGGATTCCTGGTTGGCGGCATAGCCGGGGAAAGCTCCCAGCTCGGCAGCCATTTCCGCCGAGGTTGCATAGGATACCCCGGTCAGGATCGCGGTCAGGGCCCCGGCCATGGCACGCCCTTCACGGGAATCGTAGCCAAGGCCCGATGCCATCAGAAGTCCGCCGATATTCGCATAGCCAAGCCCGAGGGTGCGATATTCGTAGGAAAGCTGGGCAATGGCGCGCGAGGGGAACTGGGCCATCAGCACGGAGATTTCCAGCACCACGGTCCATAGACGGGTCGCATATTCATAGCCGGCGATATCGAACCGACCCCGCTTGTCGCGAAAGGCGATCAGGTTGATCGAGGCAAGGTTGCAGGCGGTATCGTCCAGAAACATGTATTCGGAACATGGATTGGAAGCGTTGATCCGTCCCGAGGCCGGGCAGGTATGCCACTCGTTGATGGTGGTGTCGAACTGCAGGCCGGGATCGGCCGAAGCCCAGGCCGCATGGCCGATCTGTTCCCAGAGGTCGCGGGCACGCACACGCCTGTCGACCTTGCCATCGACCCTGCGGATCAGCTCCCATTCGCCATCGGCGAGCACGGCCTCGAGAAAGGCATTGGTGACCCGGACGGAATTGTTGGAGTTCTGACCCGAAACGGTCAGATAGGCCTCGGAATCCCAGTCGGTGTCATAGGTTCGGAAGTCGATCCCGTCATAGCCCTGCCGGGCAAACTGGATCACCCGCTGCACGTAGTTTTCCGGGATCATCGCCTTGCGCGCGTCAATAATGGCCGCTTTCAGGGCCGGGTTGCTGCGGGGATCGAAGGCGGCTTCCATGGCGCCGTCCCGGCCTGCATCGTCATCGGTGTCGGCCGCGTTGGTGGTGTCGGCAGCATCGGTCTTCCCGATGCGAGAGACTGCACTGTGGCAGGCTGCCATCACCGCGTTCAGATGCCGCTCGCAAAGCTTGGAGCCGGTCACCAGCGCCGCCACCTTCTGTTCCTCGACAACCTTCCAGTTGATGTACTCCTCGATATCCGGATGATCGACATCAAGCGTCACCATCTTGGCGGCGCGACGCGTGGTTCCGCCGGATTTGATGGCTCCGGCGGCACGGTCGCCGATCTTGAGGAAGCTCATCAGCCCCGAAGACTTGCCGCCACCGGACAGCGGCTCGTTGGCGCCACGCAGCGACGAGAAATTGGAACCCGTGCCCGATCCATACTTGAACAGCCGGGCTTCACGGGTCCAGAGATCCATGATGCCGCCTTCATTCACCAGATCGTCGGAGACGGACTGGATGAAGCAGGCATGGGGCTGCGGATGCTCGTAGGCGGATTGCGAGGCGACCAGATCACCACTTTGGTAATCCACATAGAAGTGGCCCTGGCTGGGGCCGTCGATCCCATAGGCCCAGTGCAGACCCGTGTTGAACCATTGTGGCGAATTGGGGGCCGCCATCTGGCGCGCGAGCATGTGCCGCAGCTCGTCGTAAAAGGCGCGGGCATCCTCTTCCTGATCGAAATAGCCCCCTTTCCAGCCCCAGTAGGTCCAGGTGCCGGCCAGCCTGCGAAAAACCTGGCGAGCGCTGGTCTCGCCCGTGTAGCGGCGTTCTTCCGGAAGGCTGGCAAGGGCGGCATGATCGGGCGTGTGGCGCCACAGCCAGGAGGGAACATCCTCTTCTTCCACGGGCTTCAGGCGCGCAGGAACGCCGGCCTTGCGAAAATATTTCTGGGCGATGATATCGGCCGCGACCTGAGACCATGCCTCGGGCACTTCCAGATCGGGAAGGTGAAAGACTACCGAGCCATCCGGATTCCGGATTTCGCTGACAGCCTTGCGGAAGGCGATTCCCGCATAGGCGGATTGACCGGCTTCAGTGAAATGACGCGAAATCCGCATGACTACCCCCATTGGCCTGCGCGCCCCAGCGGACACGGTGATGACGAAAACTTTGTCCGGTCACGATCCCACGCCTCCGAACATGAAACTTCCGAACCTGAAACTCCCGAACCTGAAACTCCCGAACCTGAAACGCCTGAGTGCAAAACGCCCCTGCCGACACCCCGCGCCTCAAATCCCGCGTCTCAAACCGTCGCC
>JBJHAU010000110.1:0-7608 GCA_050480665.1 Alphaproteobacteria bacterium
GATGGCGGAACGCAAGCCTCTTCCGGGGGCCGGCACGGCACCCTCGCTCAACCTTCGCAAGCCTCTTCCGGCGCGCCCGGCCCGGGCCTCCACCAGCCGGATCGCCGATATTCCCGGCATGGCGCCACCGCGCAGCGAGATGCGCCATTACGGCATCGAGGGCAAGACCCTTGTGGTCGGACGGGACATCTCCCTCGCCGGGCAGATCACCGCCTGCGACAAGCTGGTCGTCGAAGGCAGGGTGGAAGCCGATCTGGATTCCTGCCGCCAGCTGGATATCTCTCCGACGGGCACGTTTCGCGGCAGCGCCTCGATCGAGGAGGCCGAGATTTCCGGCCATTTCGAAGGCAAGCTTGTGGTTGGAAAGCGACTCAAGGTTCGTAGTTCCGCAAGGATCACCGGCGAGATCGCCTATGGCCAGATCGAGATCGAGGCCGGCGGGCAGATTTCCGGCGAGGTTCAGGTGATCGAGCCCGAAACCGCCCCGACACCCCGTAACACGAGCCACGGGTGAGGCCCCCGCCCCGTCGCAGGGGGCCCGGGCGAGACAGGCCTTCCGCCAACCCATGAGCCTTCGTCGCCCCGGCTTCCCGCAACGCGCGGGCGCGTCCTGCGTGGCCATCCTGCTGGCGCTTGCCGCCTGCGCGGCCCCGCCGGACGGCCACAAGACCCCTCGCGAAGCCCCCGGTTCCGGCCCTGATCGAACCGAACCCGCCATCGTCGCGAAGCCCGAGGCTGCCGTTTCCGGACCGCACCGCGATCATCCCGCCTCCATCCCCCCCGATGCGTCCGCGTCCGAGTACGCTTCGCCCGATCCTTTTCAGCCGGATCCTTTTCAGGAGGACTCCCGCAGGGCGGCCCTGCCCGTGATCCCCGAGGCGCCGCCCGTTCCGGTCGCGCTGACCGGGATGGACAAGCCTGCCCTGATCGCCCTGCTGGGCGCCCCTGCCTTCCGCCGCCTTGATCCCCCCGCCGTTCTCTGGCGATATGATGACGGCCCCTGCCTTCTGGACATCTATTTCCGCCTCGAAGGCGAAACCGCCACGGTGATTCACTACGAACTGCGCAGCCCGGATCGCGGCGACGAGGCCTTGTCCCGCTGCTTCGGCGGTCGGGTTCTGGCCTTGCCAGGGGGCACCCCTTCCTGATCCGGACGGGGCGGCGCAAGCGCGGTCTTGCCCTTGAAGGCACAAAGATCGGCCACCGGACATTCGAAACATTTCGGCCTGCGGGCAAGGCAGACATAGCGCCCGAGCAGGATCAGCCAGTGATGGGCATGCAGCTTCCAGCGATCCGGCACCGTCCGGTTCAGGTTTTGCTCCACCGCTTCCGGGGTCTTGCCGGGGGCAAGGCCGGTGCGGTTGCCGACACGAAAGACATGGGTATCGACGGCGATGGTAGGCTCGCCGAAAGCCTGGTTCAGCACCACATTGGCCGTCTTGCGGCCAACCCCGGGGAGCGCTTCGAGCGCCGCCCGGTCGCGCGGGACGGTGCCGCCATGACGGTCGAGCAGCTGCCGCGACAGGGCGATCACATTTTTGGCCTTGGTGTTGAACAGCCCGATGGTTCTGATATGCGCCTTCAGCCCTTCCTCGCCCAGATTCAGCATCGCCTCTGGCGTGGTGACCTTGCGAAACAGGGCGCGGGTGGCCTTGTTCACGCCAACATCGGTGGCCTGGGCGGAGAGAACCACAGCCACCAGAAGGGTGTAGGCATTGACATAGTCCAGCTCGGTCACGGGCGCCGGATCGCGGGCCGCAAGGCGTTCGAAAAAGCTGTTCACGGCTTCGCGCTTCATGGTCCGGCACTGTAAACGAGGCAAGGGGGGCGGCAAAGCGGCTTTGACAGGGCCGCGCCCGCACCCTATCTACACGGCATGAACGGTGATCCGCCCGTTTCCCGAACCCGCCCGCCCACGGCTCCGCCGCCGGCGCCCGATCTGCTGTTCGATGCGGTGATCACCCCCCATCGCAGCCTGGGCAAGTCGGGCTTTCTTGTGCTGATGCTTTGCGTCGCCCTTGTGGGATTCGGCACCGGGATCGTGTTCCTGTCGCTTGGCGCATGGCCGGTGTTCGGTTTTCTTGGCCTCGATGTTCTGCTGATCTATCTCGCCTTCCGGCTCAACTACCGGGCGGCGCGCGCCTGTGAACGGATCTCCCTGACGGCAGAGACCCTGATCATCCGCCGCTTCGATTCCTCGGGACAGGTGCAGGAAACCCGGCTGCCTCCCGGCTGGCTCAGGATCGAACAGCCTCCGGCCGGCGATTTCCGGCCCCTTCGGCTGACCACCCATGGCCAGAGCCACCCCGTGGCCGCCGCGCTGACCGATCCCGAAAGGCGTGCCCTGGCCGAAAGCCTGCGGGCGGCGCTCGACAGCCTGCGCCAGCCGGTGTTCCCCCAAGACGCCGCCCTGCGGGGCTGACACCCTTGTCCGCACAAAGCCTTCGCGATCACGCCGCCCTTCTGATCCTCATGGTGTTCTGGGGCTCGTCCTTCGCCCTTGTGAAGGTGGCGGTGGAGACCATCCCGCCCTGGACCCAGACCGCGTCGCGGGTGGTTCTGGCGGCGCTTCTGCTTCTGGTCTTTGTCCGGATCCGGGGCGAAAGCCTGCCGGCCCCCACCAGCCGGGACGGGCGGATCACCTGGCTGCATTTTCTGGCCATCGGCCTTCTGGGCAACGGCATTCCCTTCACCCTGATCGCCTGGGGCGAGCAGAGGATCGATTCCTCGCTGGCGGCTATCCTGATCGGGGTGATGCCGGTGTTCACCCTCTGCCTTGCCGCCCTGTTCCGCATCGAAAGGGTTCTGAACCCCCTGCGGATCGCCGGGATCGGCACCGGCCTGGCCGGGCTGGTGATGCTGGTCGGCCCGGCCGGGCTTCCTGGCCTTGGCGGCCACGGCCTTGCCGAACTGGCCATCGCCGGGGCTGCCCTGTCCTATGCCGGTCTTGCCGTCTATGCCCGCGTTCTCTCGCTGCGGCTGCCGGTGGCCACCCTTTCGGCAGGCGCCATGATCGCCAGTGCCATGGTGCTGGTTCCACTTGCCCTGATCATCGACAGGCCCTGGACCCTCGCGCCGTCAGCCGAGGCGATCGCCTGTGTTCTGGGTCTCGCGATCTTTGCCACGGGGCTGGCCTCGCTGGTCTATTTCCGGCTTCTGGCCACCGCCGGCCCGACCTTCGCCAGCACCGTGAACTATCTGATTCCCCTGTTCGGCATGGGGCTTGGCGTCGCCTGGCTCGGCGAAAGCGTCAGCCTTCGCGAGATTTTCGCCATGCTTCTGATTCTTTCCGGGGTGGCTCTGGTTCGGCCCGGAGTCAGGCTTCGGAACGGCTGAAGCCCAGCACATCCTGCATGGAATAGAGCCCGGGTTCACGCCCGGAAGCCCAAAGCGCCGCCCGGACCGCCCCGCGCGAGAACAATTCGCGCCCCCCCGCGATATGGCCGATTTCAAGACGCTCGCCATCGGCGGCGAAGATCACCCGATGATCGCCGACCACATCGCCGCCGCGCAGGGCGGCGAAGCCGATGGCACCCCGCCGACGCGGGCCGGCAAGTCCGTCGCGGCCACGATCGGCCATGGCATCCAGATCGACGCCGCGCCCGCGCGCCGCCGCCCGCCCCAGGCCAAGCGCCGTGCCGGAGGGAGCATCGACTTTATGGCGATGATGCATCTCGACGATCTCGATATCGAAGCTTTCATCCAGGCTCGCGGCCGCCCGTTCCACCAGCGCCATCGCCAGATTGACCCCGACCGAGAAATTGGGCGCCTGCACGATGGCAACCTTTTCGGACGCCGCCTTGATCGCCTCCTGCTGCCCGGCATCAAGCCCGGTCGTGCCAACAACCAGGCAGGTTCCGGTTTCGGCGGCAAGACGGGCATGAAGGGCGGTGGCCGCCGGGGCGGTAAAATCCAGAACCACCGACGAGGCTTCGAACACCCGGCCCGCATCGGCGGTCACGGGAATGTTGATGGGAGCCTCACCGACAAGGCTTGCCGCATCCAGGCCGAGAGACGGATGGCCTTCCCGCTCGCTTGCGGCGGCAAGGCGCACGCTTCCGGTGGCGAGCACTGCGGCGATCAGGGCACGGCCCATGCGTCCCCCGGCGCCGACGACCCCTATGGCCAGATCCGTCATCTGCTCGATCTCCGTCATTTCGGGGCCCTGTTCATGGACGGGCCCGGCACATCTTGCGGCTAGTTCGGCTTGGCGTCGGTCAGATCGTCCCAGGCTTCCTTGACCTTGGCGAAGAACCCTTCGGATTCCGGGCTGGTCTTCTCGCGGTTGCCCGCCTGCTCGAACTCGCGCAGAAGCTCTTTCTGCTTCTTGTTCAGATTGACCGGCGTTTCCACCGTGGTGCGGATATACATGTCGCCCCGCGCCGAGGAGCGCATGATGCTCATCCCCTTGCCGCGAAGACGGAACTGATGCCCGGACTGGGTTCCCGCAGGAACGCTCACCCGGGCGCGGCCGCCATCGATGGTCGGCACCTCGATGCTTCCGCCGAGGGCGGCGGTTACCACCGAAATCGGCACCCGCATGTGCAGATTGGCGCCTTCCCGCTGGAAATAGCGGTGCGGGCGAATCCCGATGAACAGATAGAGATCGCCGGCGCCGCCACCTCTCAACCCGGCCTCGCCCTCGCCGGAAAGCCGGATCCGCGTGCCATCCTCAACCCCCGCCGGAATGGTGACCGAAAGGGTCTTTTCCTTCGGCACCCGGCCCGAACCCTGGCAGGCCGTGCAGGGATCGTCGATCACCTGACCATGGCCGTGGCAGGTGGGGCAGCTACGCTCCACGGTGAAGAACCCCTGCTGGGCACGAACCCGGCCACGCCCGCCGCAGGTCGGGCAGGTCCTGGGCCGCGACCCCTTGGCCGCGCCGGTCCCGTTGCAGACATCGCAAGCCGCCATGCTGGCCACACGGATCGCCGCCTGCTTGCCGGCAAAGGCCTCCTCAAGGGAAATCTCCATGTTGTAGCGAAGATCGGCGCCATGGGCTCCACCGCCGCCGCCGCGGTTCCGGGCCCCTGTGAAATCGCCGAACATTTCGTCGAAGATATCGGCAAAGCCGCCGCCGAAACCGAAATCGGCACCGCCCTGACGCGGACCCTGGGGCCCGACCCCTTCAAAGGCGGCGTGACCGAAACGGTCATAGGCCGCCCTTTTTTCCGGATCCTTCAGAATGTCATAGGCTTCATTGATCGCCTTGAACGACTGCTCCGCCGAAGCATCACCCGGATTGCGATCCGGGTGATATTTCATGGCCAGCTTGCGATACGCCTTCTTCAGATCCTCGGCCGTGGCCTTCCGCCCGACCCCGAGAGTCTCGTAGTAATCCTGCTTTGCCATACCTATCCCCGCGCCCTCGGCCATGCGGCCCGATCCCCCCGGGACCTCTTTCCGCCGATTCGTTCCCGCCGATGCGTTCCCGCCCATGCGGATCCGAAGTCCGCGGCCGCCCGGTTCGGGCCCGGGGGCCCGACCGAAGGCCGCAGCCTTTCGTGTTTACGCGGATTTATCCTTCTTGTCGTCGTCGACTTCCTCGAACTCGGCATCGACGACACGATCATCGCCGCCATCGGCGCCGGGCTGATCCCCACCCCGATCCGGGCCATCCGTCGCGGCGGCTTCCTGTTCCTGCGCGGCCTTGTACATCGCCTCGCCAAGCTTCATGGAGGCCTGGGCCAGGGTGTCGATCTTGGCCTTCACATCGTCGGAATCCTCGCCTTCCATGGCCGTCTTCAGCGCCGAGATCGCCTCCTCGATTCCGGCCCGATCCTCGGCTGAAACCTTGTCGCCATGCTCGGCCAGCGTCTTTTCCGTGGTGTGGATCAGGGTTTCCCCCTGGTTGCGCAGCTCGACCGATTCCCGGCGCTTGCGATCCTCCTCGGCGTGGGCCTCGGCATCCTTCACCATCCGCTCGATATCCTCGTCGGACAACCCGCCAGAGGCCTGGATGCGGATCTGCTGTTCCTTGTTGGTGGCCTTGTCCTTGGCCGAGACATTGACGATGCCGTTGGCGTCGATGTCGAAGGCAACCTCGATCTGCGGCGTTCCGCGTGGCGCCGTCGGGATCCCGACCAGATCAAACTGGCCGAGAAGCTTGTTGTCGGCCGCCATTTCCCGCTCGCCCTGGAACACGCGGATGGTCACCGCCGTCTGATTGTCCTCGGCGGTGGAGAAGGTCTGCGCCTTCTTCGTCGGGATCGTGGTGTTGCGATCGATCAGTCGGGTGAACACGCCGCCCAGGGTCTCGATCCCGAGCGACAGGGGCGTCACGTCGAGCAGCAGCACATCCTTCACATCGCCCTGCAGCACGCCGGCCTGGATCGCCGCACCGATCGCCACCACCTCATCCGGGTTGACACCCTTGTGCGGTTCCCTGCCGAAGAATTCCTTCACCCTGTCGTGAACCTTGGGCATCCGGGTCATGCCGCCGACAAGGATGACCTCGTTGATTTCCGAGGCCTTGAGACCGGCATCCTTCAGCGCTGCGCGACAGGGCTCGATGGTCCTTGCGATCAGATCCTCCACAAGGGATTCGAGCTTGGATCGGCTGAGCTTCAGATTCAGATGCTTCGGTCCCTGGGCGTCGGCGGTGATGAAGGGCAGGTTGATCTCTGTCTCCATCGACGAGGACAGCTCGATCTTGGCCTTTTCCGCGGCTTCCTTCAGCCGTTGCAGGGCCAGCTTGTCCTTGCGCAGATCGATGCCCTGTTCCTTCCTGAATTCATCGGCCAGGTAATCGATGATCCGCTTGTCGAAATCCTCGCCGCCGAGGAAGGTATCGCCGTTGGTGGCGCGAACCTCGAAGACGCCATCGCCGATCTCGAGCACGGAAATGTCGAAGGTGCCGCCGCCCAGATCGTAGACGGCAACGATGCCGCTCTGCGTCTTGTCGAGGCCATAGGCAAGCGCCGCCGCCGTCGGCTCGTTGATGATCCTCAGCACCTCAAGCCCGGCGATCTTGCCGGCATCCTTGGTTGCCTGACGCTGGGCATCATTGAAATAGGCCGGCACCGTGATCACCGCCTGGTCCACCGTTTCGCCCAGGTAGGATTCCGCCGTCTGCTTCATCTTCTGAAGGATGAAGGCCGAAAGCTGGCTGGGGCTGTATTTCTCGCCCCGCGCCTCGATCCAGGCATCGCCATTCTCGCCGTCGACGATCTTGTAGGGCACCATCTCCCGATCCTTCTGGGTGGTCGGGTCGGAAAAGGGGCGGCCGATCAGGCGCTTCACCGCGAACAGGGTGTTTTCCGGGTTGGTCACCGCCTGCCGCTTGGCCGACTGGCCGACCAGACGTTCGCCGGATTCGGAAAAGGCCACCATTGACGGTGTGGTCCGCCCGCCTTCCGCGTTTTCCAGCACCTTCGCGCTGGAGCCTTCCATCACGGCCACGCAGGAGTTGGTGGTGCCGAGATCAATGCCTATGACTTTACCCATCGACTTCTTCCTTTATCCTGATCGCTTTATCCTGATCGTCTGTTGTGATCGTCTTTCTTGCTCATGGTTGCGGCCTACGGATTCTGCCCGTCGTGCCGAATGTTCGCGAGGCCTCTTCAAGATCCGGGAGAGCCCCGGCGGGAAGACCCGGATTCTCGAACC
>JBJHAU010000111.1:0-7596 GCA_050480665.1 Alphaproteobacteria bacterium
GCTAGAGTGCAGAGCGCAAGGATACCAGCAAGACACCAGCAGGGACACTGGCAAGGACACTGGCAAGAACGCCTGAATCAACACCTGCGTGACCACAGGCAACCCCATGGAGGCCACCCGATGAAAACCCGCCGCCTTGGTCCGGACGGGCTTCAAGTCTCCGCCATCGGCTATGGTGCCCCTACCTTCAAGGGCGCCATCCCGCCGGGCGGGATGGAGAATGCGCGAAGGATCGCCGAACGCGCTGTGGAGCTCGGCGTCACGCTGTTCGATACCGCCGATCATGGCGATGGCAACAACGAGACGGTTCTGGGCCAGACCCTTGCGGGGCTGCGCTCGCGCGTGGTGCTTTGTTCCAAGTTCGGAAACCTTCGCGGGGTCACCTGGGGGGCAGAGGGCAAGACGGTGGATGGCAGCCCCGCCTATGCACGCCGATCCCTCGAAGCCTCGCTGAGACGGCTCAACACCGACTATCTCGACCTCTACTATCTGCACCGCGTGGATCCTGCGATTCCCATCGAGGAGCAGATCGGGGGGATGGTCCGGCTGAAGGAAGCGGGACTGATCCGCCACATCGGCCTGTGCGAGGCGGCGGCGGAGACGATTCGCCGGGCGCACCGCGTCCATCCCGTGAGCGCCGTGCAAAGCGAATACTCGCTGATGACCCGGGAGTACGAGACAGGATCGATCCCCGCCGCCGAAGAGCTTGGCATCGGCTTTGTCGCCTATTATCCCCTGGGTCGGGGGTTTCTGGCCGGCGCCATCACCCGCCCGCCGGAGGACAACCGAAAATCGGTCCCCCGCTTCAGCCCCGACCACCTGCCCCGCAATCTGGAGGCACTTGAGTCCCTGCGCGCCATGGCCGCCGCCAGGGGGGCAAGCCCCGGGCAGATGGCCCTGGCCTGGCTGCTGCATCGGGGATCGTCCATCGTTCCCATTCCCGGCACCAACACTCTGGCCCATCTGGAAGAGAACATCGCCGCCGCCAGCATCACCCTTGAGCCCGACGAGATGGCGGCCATCGATGCCCTGTTTCCGCCCGGACAGGGGCTTCACGGTCCGCGTTTCGACAGTGATCGCTCGCAGGAACTGAACATCTGAAAACGCGCGAGGCCTGCCCTGCCTGCCCCCGCCCCGGTGGCGGAGATTCAGGAACCTGGAAGGAAGCGCTTTGCCCGCTCCCTCTCATCGTCGCCGATCACCCTGTCGAGGGCGGCAAGCGGCTCGACGGCGGCGTGAACCCCCCGTTCGCGGGCCAGGGTCAACCAGGCCCAGGCCCGCGACAGGTCACGCGCCACCCCCTGACCTTCCCAATACATCAGTCCCAGGTTGAACGCCGCCTCACCCAGCCCGGACTCTGCCGCCTGCCGGTAAAGAAGCGCTGCCTGTGCCGGGTTGGCCGGTATGCCCAGGCCCATCTCATGCATTCGCGCCAGGTTGAATTGCGCCTCGGCAACGCCCTGCCGCGCCGCAAGGGAGAACCAGCGCAGGGCGGCCCGGGGATCGGCCTCGCGCCCGTGACCGGCCTGATAGGCAAGCCCCAGACGGAACTGGGCCAGGCCATGACCCTGTTGAGCCGCCTTCTCGAACCAGTCGGCGGCGGCCACGGGATCGGCCACGCCGCGCAGCCCGCTTGCGGCGATTTCCCCCATGAAATACTGGGCGCGTGCGGAACCCGCCCTTGCCTGCTGTTCGTACCAGCGCATCGCCTCGCCATAGCTGGCGGGCGGGGCCGGGGGCTCGGCGAAGGCCGGGCCCGGACCCGGAAAGACAGGACCGGCCAGAAGCAGCGCACACAGGGCCAGGCATCGCCGATCCGGCACCGTGAAGCGGGGCAAGGGGCCTGAACGCGCCGGGGCGCGGGGCGCGGGATCGGGCCCGGGATCGGCAAGAATGGGGGTTCCGGTTCGCCTCATGGAAGGAATCCTAGCAGGGTCCATCGCCGATGCCACCCCTGATCCGATTCCTCATCCCGGGGGCCGGGTAGAGGCGTGCCGCGCTCAACGGCGGTGATCCACGACGATCCGTCCCCGCACGCGCCCGGCCAGCACATCGGCCGCACGATCCACCACCTCGTCCAGGGTGCATGCGTGGGTGATCCGCTCAAGGGCGGCGCGGTCCAGGGCTTCGGGAATGCGCGCCCAGGCGGCACGCCGTTCATCGATCGGCCCATGGCCGCCCTCGATCCCGATCACCCGCACGCCGCGCAGGAAGAAGGGGATCAGCGATGCGGTGAAGCTGTTCCCCCCTGCGAGGCCGCAGGCGGCGACGACGCCGCGCTCCCCCATGGAGGAAATCGCCGTGGACAGGGTCTTTCCCCCCACCGCATCGATGCAGCCGGCCCAGCGGCGAGGCAGCATCGCACGCCCGGGCCCCTGATCGAAATCGCTTCGAGGCACCACGCTGGCCGCCCCAAGGGCGTGCAGATAGGCGGTCTCCTCCATCCGGCCGGTGGAGGCGACAACCGTGTAGCCAAGCCTCGCCAGCATGGCCGTGGCCATGGAGCCGAGCCCCCCCGCCGCGCCGGTCACGAGGATTTCCCCCGACGCCGGGCCGACACCGGCCTGTTCCAGCTCCATGATCGCCAGCATCGCGGTCATTCCGGCGGTTCCGACCGCCATCGTGTCGCGCGCCGTCCATCCCTGCGGAACCGGCACAAGCCAGTCGGCACGCGCCCGGGCATAGGCACAATAGCCGCCGGCAAAATGCTCGCCCGCCCCATAACCGTTGAGAACGACAGAATCGCCGATTCGGAAAGCCGGGGAACGGGAGGCGATCACGGTGCCGGCAAGGTCGATCCCCGGAACGAAAGGCGATCTCTCCAGGCGATACCCGACGCCCGCGAGCATCATTGCGTCCTTGTAGTTGATGGTCGACCAGCCCACCTCGATCAGCACCTCCTGATCCTCGGGCACATCCTGCGCCAGGATCGAGGCCGGGACATCGCCAAGGCCGACCCGGCGATCATCCCCCTCCTGTTCGATGCGCAGGGCCCGGAAATGTGCGGGAAGGCTCATACAACCGGCCCCCGGTCTGGGGCGCCGAGCCCGGCGACCTTCCAGGCCAGCAATTGCCCGCCCAGAAAATTGACCACCGTTTCCGAATCGGGCATGGGCGTTCCGCCATCCCCTGCAATCGTCGTCCGCTCCGGCACCGCCCAGGGGCCGCGTTCGAGGATCAGGGTTTCCTCGTTCACCGGCAGACCATAGAAGGCCGGGCCGAAATGCGAGGCGAAGTTTTCCAGTCTTGACAAGGCTCCCTCCTCTTCGAAGACCTGGGCATAGGCGGCCATGGCCGCCGGTGCGTTGAAAATCCCGGCACAGCCGCAGGCGCTTTCCTTGGCCGCCCGTTCATGGGGCGCTGAATCCGTGCCGAGAAAGAACCGCGGATGACCGGAAACCGCCGCCGCTCTCAGCGCCTGGCGATGGCGTTCGCGCTTGACCACGGGCAGGCAATAGGCGTGCGGGCGAAAGCCGCCCTCGAACATGGCATTGCGGTTGAGAATCAGATGATGCGGGGTGATGGTGGCGGCCAGCCGATCCGGGCCTTCGCGAACAAAGGCAACCGAATCGGCCGTGGTGATATGTTCCAGAATGACCCGCAGGCCGGGAAAATCGGCAAGCAGGGGAGCCAGGATCCTCTCGATGAACACCGCTTCCCGATCGAACACATCGACCTCTCCATCCACCACCTCGCCATGAATGCACAAGGGCATGTCCAGCGCCTCCATCGTCGCCAGAACGCGATGGATACGGCGGATATCGGTCACACCCCGGGCAGAGTTGGTGGTGGCCCCGGCGGGATAAAGCTTGCAGGCGAACAGCACATTGCCGCGATAGCCCTTCTCCAGCTCTGCCGGATCGGTCTCGTCGGTGAGATACAGGGTCATCAACGGCGTGAAACGCGCGCGCCCCTTGGCGGCCTCCAGAATCCGGTTCCGATAGGCCGCCGCATCCCGCACGGTGGTCACCGGCGGATTCAGATTGGGCATGATCACGGCCCGCCCGAAAACCCGTGCCGTGATCGGCGCCACCGCCTTCAGCATGGGGCCGTCGCGCAAATGCAGATGCCAGTCGTCGGGACGGCGAAGGATCAGGGAGGTGACCGTCATGAATGGGCGATCCTTTGATAGAAATCCCGGTAGGCCCTGACGACGACGGATTCGGTAAAGCGTCGTTCGAAGGCCTTGCGGCCGGTCTCGGCAAGGCGGGCGGCGAGGGCGGGTTCGGCGATCATCCGGTTCATGGCCCGGGCCAGGGCCGGCACATCGTCGATGGGAACCAGAAGCCCGTCTTCGCCATCCCTGATCAGCCCGGAAGGCCCCCGGGCGGCAGCGGCGATCAGCGGCGTTCCATACCCCCAGGCCTCGATCATCACCGTGCCGAAGGGCTCATAGCGCGACGGCATGACACAGACATCGGCCGCCGCCAGCAACGCGCCGCGATCCTGCCGCCAGCCCAGCATGTGGACCCGCCCGCCAAGATCCAGTTCGGCGATCAGGGCTTCCAGACTGCCGCGCAGCGGTCCTTCCCCGGCAATCCAGAGATGGGCATGCGGAATCCCGGCCAGGGCGCGGATCAGGATATCGAAGGCCTTTTTTTCGTGCAGTCGCCCGAGCGCGAGAAACAGGGGCGCATCTTCCGGCGTGTCGAGGGAAGCCCGCGAGACGGGCTCCGCATGCTCGAGCGGCGCGAAGGTGGGCAGGTAATGGGCACGTTCCGGGGCAAATCCGCCTTCGACAAGATGATCGCGGATCGCCTCCGTAACCCCCACCACATGATCACAACGGACAAAATTGGCCGGCTTGTAGAACCCGCCCAGCCAGCCGACATGCACGAAGGGTGGCGCCGCCTCGGGACGGGAGACGAACCGCGTGGCGCGATTCATCCAGCTCTGCAGGATGTGGGGGCGCTGCTCACGCAGGATTCGGCCGAGCCGGGGCCGCGTGATCAGATCAAGCACGCCGCCGAAAGGCAACTCCAGCGGCTCGATCCCGGCTTCGCGCAACAGGGCAGCCCGTGCGGGATTGCGGCGGATCACCACCTTCTGATCCAGACCATCGCGGTGGAGGGCCGTCACCAGATCGACGAAGAAGGTCTCCGCCCCGCCATGGTCGGCGCCCGCCATCACCTGCAAGACCCGCATCACCCTTCCTTCCGGCAACGCTTCAGAAGTTCATGCGCCGCCTGTTCGACCGCTTCCACGCCAAGGCTTCCCATCAGGGTTCCCGTGGTCCGGACATCGACATCCGGCGTCATCAGCGCCGCAACCGGTTCCGGCGTTCGCACCACCGCCGAGCGCCCGCCCCAGGGAGCATAATGACGATCTTCGGTCGGTCCGAAAAGACCCAGGGTAGGACATCCGGCGGCGGCCGCCATGTGCATCAGCCCGGAATCGTTGCCGATGAACAAGGCAGCGCGCTGAAAACAGGCATAGACGGAAAGAAGATGCGTCTCGTCCACCAGGTCGATCCTTCGATCAGGTGGAATGGCCTCCAGCAAGGGGGCCGCCATGGGCCGTTCGTGGGGCGCGCCCGTCACCATCACGCGTCCGCCCGGCAGGGGGCCCCGGGGGCCCGTCAGCCGGTCGACCAGCGCGATGAAGCGCTCGATCGGCCACTCCTTGCCGCGCCAGTTGGCGATCGGCGCGAGCGCAAGGACCGGCGGCCCCTCCGGCACCCTGCGCCGGGCCTCTGCCTCATGCGCGGGGGCAGTCCAGAGGGTGGGCGCCGCCGGGGCCGCAAGGCCGAGCAGCGCCGACAGCCGCTCCACCCGATGCACCGGTGCCCGATCCGTGTGATAGGCATGGCGGCGGCGGCGCAGCACGAGAGCCGTGGCCAGCGACCCGCGAAGATCGACGATCAGATCCCATCGCGTACCGCACACCTGCCGCCAGAATGACAGCCAGTGCCCGGCGAACCGTCGCTTGCGGAGCGGGATCGTCGCCACGCGCCCGGGCAGGGCCTCGAACAGGGGTGCCGCCACGGGGCCGCAGGCCACCGTGACCTCCGGCCCGGCGCACTCGCGCAACAGGTGGTCGAGAAGACCGGTCGACAGGACGGCATCGCCGATCCGGGTGGAGGTGACGAACAGAAGGCGCATGCCCGGGGTTATACGGCCCGGCGAAGCCCTTGCCAAAGCGTTATTGGCATCCTAACTCTTGGTGGCCGCAGTCTTGAAAGGGACAACTCGTGCTCCTCCTGTTTCCGCCCCTGCGGGTTCGGACCCGGAAAGCATCTTTCCGTCGCGGCCACTGCCCCGGGCGCCTCTTCCCCGCGCCCTCGACCATCAGGATTTGCAAACCATGCTCGATCCCGGCCACATGGCCTTCGCCGAACTTCCCGCACGCGGCGTGCTTCGCCTGAGCGGCCCGGATGCCGCCTCGTTCCTGCAGCCCCTTGTCACCAACGACATCACCCGGGCAGATGAAGGCCGCGCGATCTGGGCGGCGCTGTTGAGCCCCCAGGGAAAATATCTCTTCGATTTCTTCATCGCCTGCCTCGGCGAGGATCTTCTGCTCGATTGCGAAGCCCACCGCGCCGGGGAGCTGGCCGAACGGCTTGAACGGTATCGGCTGCGCTCGAAGGTGACCGTGACCGATGTCACCGGGGCCATGGCCGTGGCCGCCCTGCTCGGCAGCGATGGCGATGCGGGCGCCCTGGCCGGGTTCGAGGGTCGTGGCGGCCCCTTTGCCGGCGGGCTTTGCTATGTCGATCCCCGTTGGGGCGGAATCGGCGCAAGGGCCATCCTGCCCCGTGCAGGGCTGGCGCGTCTTGCCGAATCCGGTTTCATGACGATTCCCGCCTCAGCCTATGAACATGCCCGGCTTTGTGCCGGACTGCCCGATGGCAGCCGCGATCTGAGAATCGACAAGGCCCTGCCCCTGGAAAACGGATTCGATGAGCTGAACGGCATTTCCTGGGACAAGGGCTGCTATGTCGGACAGGAGCTGACCGCGCGAATGCGCTACCGTGCCACCGCCAAGCGCCGCCTGCTTCCGGTCGCCATCGAGGGCGAGGCGGTGGAACCCGGCACCCCGATCCGGCTTTTCCCGAACGACGATCACCCGGAAACGAACCGGGAAACGAACAGGGGCATGGACGCGGGAGAAATGCGCAGCAGCGCCGATGGCATCGGCCTTGCCCTGCTGCGGATCGAGGCGTTGCAAGCCCTGCAGGAATCCCGCGGGCGGCTTCATTCCGGCCCGTCACGCCTGCAACCCTTGCGCCCCCCCTGGCTTTCCTCGGACTCCCGGCCTGCCGCCACCCTTCAATAGGATTCCCGAACCTTCACGATCCCGGCACGATCCCGGCAGGATCCCTCCTGAATCCCGCCAGAATCCCGGAAAATCTGCGGGGGGATCGAAGGTCGGGTCACGGCCCGATCGGATCGGGCCGTGCGGGATCAGGCGATCTGGATCATGTCATGTCCGATCATGTCAGGGGATTGATGCTGACCACGCTGGGCGTGCTGCTGCTGGTCCCTGATGCGCTCTTCATCCGGCTGATCGAGGCCGAGGCGCTGGCCATCGCCTTCTGGCGGGGCCTGATCGCCGGAGCTCTGATCCTGGGCTTCGTGCTGATCCGCGAAGGGGCGG
>JBJHAU010000112.1:0-7594 GCA_050480665.1 Alphaproteobacteria bacterium
CGGCAAGCCTCGCCATGTCCTCGGCCAGCCCGGTCGCGGCCAGCAGCGATCGCCACTGGCGGAAGGTCAGGCCCACGATCATGATCCGGCGACCATCCCGGGTCGGAAAATCGCGGCCGAAGCCGCCGTAGATATGGTTGCCGATCTTCGGCCGGTCATGGTTGTTGATGGTCACCTCACCAAGGATTCCGAGTGCGCTTGTCACCGCCAAAGCGACATCGGCGAGGGCGAGGGTAGCAAGCTGGCCCTGGCCGGTCAGGCGACGATGGCGTTCTGCCGCCAGAAGCCCGCAGGCGGCCCAGGCCCCGCAGATGGCATCCCAGGCGGGCAGGACGTGATTCACCGGGTCCGGGGTCTTCGCATCCCCCGTGGCCAGCGGGAACCCCATGGCCGCGTTGACGGTGTAATCCACCTCGCTGCGGCCGGTATGGTCGCCGGTGATCGCCAGCATCACAAGATCCTGCCGGCGCGCCTTCAGCCGTTCGTAATCGAGCCAGCCGCGGACCGGAAAATTGGTCAGGAACAGGCCGCGATCCGGGCCGTCGGCGGTGATCAGCCGGGTCACGATCTCGATGCCTTCGGGGCGGTCGAGGGCAATGGCGATGGATTTCTTGCCCTTGTTCAATCCGGCCCAGAACAGGCTGGCCCCGCTGCCGGTGACCGGCCAGCGTTCGGCATCGAGGCCGCCGCCGACGGGATCGAAACGGATCACTTCGGCACCAAGCTGGGCCAGGGTCATCCCGCCCAGCGGCGCGGCGACGAAGGCCGAGCCTTCCACCACCCGCATCCCGGACAGGATCGGCAGGGGGGAAGGGGGAATTTCGGCCCGTGCGCCGGGATCCGGCACGGCCTGTTTGCCGGGAGGCTCCGGATCGTGACGGTCGCGGTCGAAGGCGTCCTGCTTGCGTGTGGCCATGGCCCTTACCTAGCGGGGAACGATGGTGAAGCAAAGGACAATCTGGCCGCCCGATCCCTGCACGCGGCCTTCCCGAAGCGTCTGCCGCCGCCGCCATGGCGCGGGCGGCACGATTCCCCTGTTGCGCCTTCGCCGGGGATTGCTTATCAACCTGTGCAGGCGGAAACGGCACCGTGTTCCCTTCATGGTCGCGGTTTGCGCGCCCCCGGCCGAGGCCGGATGTTTCGATTCGTGCCGGCGGCCCGGCACCGCATTATCCCGGCCTGCCCGATCGGCCAGAAGCCGGGCGCCGGTTCGCCGATTAAGGAGCAGCCATCGTGGTCAACAGCGAAGCGCCGGCAGACACGGTTTCCCCTTCCGATCCTGCGCTTCATTCAAGAATGGCCAATGCCATCCGGTTTCTGGCGATGGATGCCGTCGAGCGGGCCCAGTCGGGTCATCCCGGCATGCCCATGGGCACCGCCGATGCGGCCACGGTTCTGTTCACCCGGCATCTGCGCTTCGACCCGACGGCGCCCGACTGGCCGGACCGCGACCGTTTCGTGCTGTCTGCCGGGCATGGATCGATGCTGCTCTATGCCCTTCTCCATCTCACGGGCTATCCCGGAATGACGATGGAGGAGCTGAAACGCTTCCGCCAGCTCGGCAGCCACACCGCCGGCCATCCCGAATACGGGGCGGCGCCGGGGATCGAGACCACCACCGGCCCTCTGGGCCAGGGGCTGGGCAATGCGGTGGGGATGGCGCTGGCCGAACGGCATCTTGCCGCGCGGTTCGGGGCCGAGCTCGTGGATCATCACACCTATGTCCTTGCCGGGGATGGCTGCCTGATGGAGGGGATCAGCCATGAAGCGGCCTCCCTTGCCGGGCATCTCGGCCTTTCGCGGCTGATCGTGCTGTTCGACGACAACAGCATCTCCATCGACGGCCCCACTTCCCTTGCCACCTCCGACGATACCCTGAAGCGGTTCGAGGCCTATGGCTGGCATACCCAGAGGGTGGATGGCCATGATCCGCAGGCGATCGATGCCGCGCTTGTCCGGGCGAAAGCCGCCCCGGCCCCCTCGTTGATCGCCCTGAAGACCGTCATCGGCTTCGGCGCCCCGACCAAGGCCGGCAGCGAAGCGACCCACGGCGCCCCGCTCGGCGCTGATGAGATTGCTGCCGCCCGCGTCGCCCTGGGGTGGACCGAGGCGCCCTTCAGCCTTCCCGAAGATGTCCGTGAGGCCTGGCGCGAGGCCGGGCGTGCCGGTGGCGTGCGCCGCGCCGCCTGGCAGCAGCGTCTTGAGGCGGCCGATCCGGAGCGTCGGCAGGCGTTCCTTGCGGCTCAGTCCGGGGCGCTGCCGGGCGATCTGGATGATCGGCTCGGGGCCTATTGCCGGGATCTGGCCACCACGGCTCCCGCCTGGGCAACCCGCAAGGCCTCGCAGGAAGCCCTGCAGATGCTGGTGCCCCTGGTGGACACGCTGGTCGGCGGTTCGGCCGATCTGACCGGATCCAACAACACCCAGGCCAAGGGGCAGCCGGTTCTCTCGGCCAGCGATTACGGCGGGCGTTACATCCATTACGGCGTTCGCGAGCATGGCATGGCGGCGGCCATGAACGGGCTGGCCCTGCATGGCGGCATCATTCCCTATGGCGGCACGTTTCTCGTCTTTTCCGATTACTGTCGCCCGTCGATTCGCCTTGCGGCGCTGATGGGAATCCGCGTGATCCATGTGATGACCCATGATTCCATCGGCCTTGGCGAGGATGGTCCGACCCATCAGCCCGTCGAACATCTGATGAGCCTTCGCGCCATACCCGATCTGCTCGTGTTTCGACCGGCCGATGCGGTGGAAACCGCCGAGTGCTGGGTGGCGGCGCTCCATCATCGCGAAGGCCCTTCGGTGCTGGCGCTGACCCGTCAGGGGCTGCCGCTTCTGCGAAAGGCGGCCTGGGAAGGCAACCGTTCGGCGGAAGGCGCCTATGTGCTGGCCCCGGCCGGGGACGATGCATCCCCCGCCACGCCGCAGGTCAGTTTTCTCGCCACCGGGTCCGAAGTCGCCCTTGCGCTCGAAGCCAGGGCATTGCTGGCCGGGAAGGGAATCCCCGCCCAGGTGGTGTCGATGCCCTGCTGGGCGCTGTTCGACCGCAAGACCGCAGAAGAGCGCGAGGCGATCCTTGGCCCCGGAACGGTCCGGGTGGCGATCGAGGCGGGCGTGACCTTCGGCTGGGAACGCTATCTGGGGCGCGAAGGCGCGGTCGTCGGAATGACCGGGTTTGGCGCTTCGGCGCCGGAGAAGGCGCTCTACGCGCATTTCGGAATCACGGCGCAGGCCGCAGCAGACAAGGCCCTTTCCCTGTTGGCAGAACGGGGCTGAAGGGGGTCAGGGCCGAGTAAGGACAGGGTTTCCATACATTCCGCTACCTCCATGGCCCCGACAAGGCCCATGGACTTGAAAAGGGAGTAAGGACATGGCGATCAAGGTTGCGATCAATGGTTTCGGGCGCATCGGCCGTCTGGTGCTGCGGGCCATTCACGAGCAGAACCGGAAGGATATCGAGGTCGTGGCGATCAACGATCTCGGCTCGGTCGAGGCGAACGCCCATCTTCTGCAATATGATTCGGTTCACGGGCCGTTTCCCGGCAAGGTGCGGGCCACCAAGACCGGCATCGATGCCGGGCGTGGCGTTGTGCGCGTGTTTGCCGAGCGCGATCCCGGCGCCCTGCCCTGGGGCAAGCTTGGGGTGGATGTGGCGCTCGAATGCACCGGCCTGTTCACCAAGCGCGAGGGAGCCTCGCGCCATCTGGAGGCCGGCGCCCGCCGGGTGCTGATCTCCGCCCCGGCGAGCGGCGAGGACATCACCATCGTCAGCGGCGTGAACGACAGGAAGCTGAAGAAGAGCCACCGCATCATCTCCAACGCCTCCTGCACCACCAACTGCCTTGCCCCGGTCGCCTATGTGTTGCACAAGGCGGTCGGAATCGAGCGTGGCTTCATGACCACGGTGCATTCCTATACCGGCGACCAGCGGCTGCACGATACCCTGCATGCCGATCTGCACAGGGCCCGCGCCGCCGCCCAGAACATGATTCCCACCTCCACCGGGGCGGCCAAGGCGGTGGGCCTGGTGCTGCCGGAGCTTGCCGGCAAGCTCGACGGTACCGCCGTGCGGGTGCCCACCATCAATGTCTCGATGGTCGATCTGACCTTCGTGCCCCAACGCAAGACCTCGGTCGAGGAGATCAATGCCGCCATCGTCAAGGCGGCCCGCGGTCCGCTGAAGGGCGTGCTGGAGGCGGTGGATGTTCCGCTGGTCTCGGGGGACTTCAACCACAATCCGGCCAGTTCGATCTTCGATCTGTCGCAGACCCAGGTGATCGAAGGTCGTTTCGTTCGCATCCTCAGCTGGTACGACAACGAATGGGGCTTTTCCAACCGGATGGTCGATGTCGCCCGCCAGGTCGGCGCGCTGGGCTAGGGATCGATGGCGAACGCGGCCCAACCCTTTCGCACCCTTGACGGGCTTGAGGTGCGCGGTCGACGCGTCCTTGTGCGCGTCGATCTGAACGTCCCCATGCGCGATGGCAAGGTCGCCGACGCGACCCGTATCGAAAGGGCCGCCACCACCCTTCGCGAACTGGCCGAGAACGGGGCCCGCGTGGTCGTGCTCTCGCATTTCGATCGTCCCGGGGGCAAGCCGGTGCCGACGATGTCGCTGGCTCCCCTGGCGGAACCTCTTGCCGGGGTTCTCGGCCGACCGGTGGCCTTTGCTGCCGACTGCATCGGTGCCCCGGCCTCGGCGGTGGTCGGCGGGCTCGAGGATGGGGGCGTCGCCCTGCTCGAAAACCTGAGATTCCATCCCGGGGAAGAGGCCAACGACGCGGATTTTGCCAGCGCCCTGTCGCGGCTCGGCGAGATCTATGTCAGCGATGCGTTCTCAGCCGCGCATCGGGCCCATGCCTCGCTGGAAGCGATCACCCACCATCTTCCGGCCTATGCCGGGCGCCTGATGCAGGCCGAACTGGAAGCCCTGGAATCGGCCTTGTCCCGTCCCGCCCGCCCCCTTGCGGCGGTGGTTGGCGGGGCCAAGGTCTCGACCAAGCTCGAGGTGCTGCTCAACCTTTGCGAACGTGTCGATTGCCTGGTGATCGGCGGGGCCATGGCCAACACCTTCCTGCATGCCCGCGGCATCGCGGTGGGGGCGTCGCTGGTCGAACGCGATATGGCCGAAACCGCGAGCCGGATCCTTGAACGCGCCTCCCGCAGCGGTTGCCGCGTTCTGCTGCCCGAGGATGCGGTGGTGGCGCCCGGACTTGCCCGCGGCGATGCCGCCAGGACGGTCGCGATCAATGCCGTTCCCGATGATGCGATGATTCTCGATCTTGGCCCTTCCAGCATTCGTGCCCTGATCGATGCTCTCGGCGCGTGCAGGACGCTGGTCTGGAATGGTCCGCTCGGGGCCTTCGAGCATCCGCCCTTCGATCGGGGAACGGTGGCCGTGGCGCAGGCGGTGGCCGAACGGACCCAGGCCGGAGAGATGCTGTCGGTCGCCGGCGGTGGCGATACGGTGGCCGCCCTGGCCCTGGCCGGGGTTGAATCCCGGTTCAGCTATGTCAGCACGGCCGGCGGGGCTTTCCTCGAATGGCTGGAGGGCAAGAGCCTTCCCGGGGTTGAGGCCCTTCGCCGTTCAGCGGCCTGATCCCGCAGGCGTTTCCAGATTGCGCTCGGCCGGGAACCGGATGGTCACCGTGGTGCCCGTGCCGACGGTGCTGCTGATTTCCATCGTTCCGCCGTGGCACTCCACCAGCGATTTGGTCAGGGGAAGGCCGAGCCCTGTGCCGACATAGCGGCGCGACAGGTTGCTGTCGACCTGGCCGAACGGGGTCAGGGCCCGGGGCAGATCTTCGGCGCCGATCCCGATTCCGGTGTCGCAGACGCTGAGTTCGAGCCCGCCATGGGCTCCGCGTCGCGCGGCCAGGGTGATGGTGCCCCCCCGGGGCGTGAACTTGACGCTGTTGGAGACAAGGTTGAGCAGAATCTGGCGCAGCTTCCTCTGATCCGCCCGCAGCCCCGGCGGCGGCCTGGAAGATCCGCCCGAGTCGGACTCGGCCGTTCCCGGATCGGCGACCAGCGTCACCCCTGCCTTTTCCGCCTGATCGGCGAACAGGCGGGCTGTCGTGTTGATCTCATGGGCGATGCTGACATCCTGTTCGTGCAGTTCGAGCCGCCCCGCCTCGGACTTGGCCACATCGAGAATATCGTTGATGACCCCGAGAAGATGGCGGCTGGAATCGATGATGTCTTCCAGATACTCCCGGTAGCGTTCATTGGCGATCGGGCCGAGAGATTCGGCATGCATGATTTCCGAAAAGCCGATGATGGCGTTCAGCGGCGTTCGCAGCTCATGGCTCATGTTGGCGAGAAACTGGCCCTTGCTGCGGCTGGCCTGTTCTGCGGCCTCCTTGGACTGGCGCAGATCCTCCTCGCGCGCGATCATCTCGGTGATGTCGGAAAACACGGTGATGATGCCGCCATTGTCGGTGCGTCGGCCGTTCACCTGAAGCCAGCGCCCCTCTTTCGTCCTGAAGGCCAGCTTGGCCTCTCCCTCGCTGCCGACCTTTTCGGGCAGATCCAGCCAGGCCTTGAGGCTGGATTCGGGGTCGTCAAAGATGGCCCTTTCGGCAAGGGCCTCCGCCAGGCCCTGGTAGGACACGCCGGGAATCAGAAATCGTGAGATGTCGGCGAACAGGGCCGAAAACCGCCGGTTGAACACCTGAAGGGAAAGGTCGGCGCCGAACAGGGCAAGACCTTCGGAGATGTTTTCGAGGGCTGCGGTCAGCCGACCCTGGGATCGGGTGGCGATTTCCCGGGCCTCGGTGGCTTCGCTGAGATCGGTGGCGGTGCCGCGATATCCCTGAAAGCGTCCGTCTTCGGAAAAGATCGGAACGCCGCTGATCGAAAAGCGCCTTTCCCTTCCACGGGCATCGGCCATCAGCGCCAGTGCATTGCGAAACGGCACCCGGCCCGCGATCTGGGCGGGCGCCGGTGCCGGGTTGCCGTCGGCGTCGATGAAGCGGCCGAGATCGAGAAGGTTGCGGCCGATCAGGCTGCGGGGAAGAAGGTTCAGAACCTCCTGGATCCGGGAGGACACATAGGTCAGCCGGTGTTCGGGATCGGTTTCCCAGATCCAGTCGGAAACCAGCCGGGCGATGTCGTTGAAACGATCGCGGGCGCTGTCCAGAGAGACCAGCCGGGCCACGGTGCTGTCGGCATCCTCGTACTGGCCGCCGATGGCGATCAGGGTTCCGGACTCATCAAGAATCCCGAAATGGGTGGAATGGATGGCGCGCCGCCCCCCTGCCCATTGCAGGGTGTCCAGTTGATGGATCTCTCCCGCGCCCTCGCGAATCCGGGCGATGATGCCTTCGATCGGGATCAGGGGCGGCAGGAACCCGGTGGAGGCGTCAGTGGCGGAACGGTCGCGGGGTTGCGTCCCGCCGCGATTCGAGGCGCGATTCGAGGCCTGGTTCACGGCCTCGCCCTGGGCAGGAGCCCCTTCCGGGTTCAGCCCGAAATCGTCCAGCAGGGCATGGTAGCGCGGGTTGGCGTAAAGAATGCGCCCCTCAAGGTTCGCGACAGCGGCGGCGACGCCGAACCGGATCAGGCCAAGGGCAAGGGGCGGCAAGAATCC
>JBJHAU010000113.1:0-7583 GCA_050480665.1 Alphaproteobacteria bacterium
GGTATTTCATGTTCCTGATCATCGACAATTACGACAGTTTCACCTACAATCTCGTCCATTTCCTGGGGGATCTGGGTGCCCGTGTCGTGGTGCGCCGCAACGATGCCCTCTCCATCGATGAGGCCCTTGCCCTCGGCGATCAGGGCGTGATCCTTTCGCCGGGACCCTGCACCCCCGACGAGGCAGGGATCTGTCTCGATCTGGTTCGCGCGGCGGCCGGAAAAAGGCCGTTGCTGGGCGTCTGTCTCGGCCATCAGGCGATCGGCCAGGCTTTCGGCGGCACGGTGATCCGGGCACCACAGCCGATGCATGGCAAGGTCAGTGCCATCCATCACGACGGCAACGGGCTGTTCGCCGACCTGCCCAGCCCGTTCATGGCCACCCGCTATCATTCCCTGATCGTTGCCGAGGAAACCCTTCCCGCCTGCCTGACTGTCACCGCACGGACGGAAGACGGGCTGATCATGGGACTTTCGCATCGTGATCTGCCGATCCATGGCGTCCAGTTCCACCCCGAAAGCATTGCCTCCGAGCAGGGGCACGAGGTTCTGATGGGATTTCTGAGACTTGCAGGCAGACAAGGGGCCGCCGCATGAACGACAGTACACGCGACATGAAGACCTTTCTGGCGGCCCTGGCCGATGGAAGCCGGCTGAGCGCCGAAGAATCGGAAGAGGCTTTCGAGATCCTGATGTCAGGCGACGCAACGCCATCGCAGATGGGCGCCTTCCTCATGGCGCTTCGGATTCGCGGCGAAACGGTAGAGGAGATCACCGGCGCGGCACGGGTCATGCGCGCGAAGGCGCTGGCCGTTTCGGCCCCGGACGAGGCCATCGATACCTGCGGAACCGGCGGTGACGCGAGCGGCACCTACAACATATCCACAGGGGCCGCGCTGGTGGTGGCCGCCTGCGGCGTTCCCGTGGCCAAGCACGGCAACCGGGCGCTCTCCTCCCGCTCCGGTTCGGCCGATGTTCTGGCGGCGCTCGGGGTCAACATCGAAGCCGAAAAGGCCCGGGTTGAAGACTGCCTGAAAACCGCCCGTATCGGATTCCTCATGGCCCCGCGCCACCATGCCGCCATGCGTCATGTGGGCCCCACCCGGGTCGAACTGGGCACCCGTACCATCTTCAATCTTCTTGGCCCGCTCTCCAATCCTGCCGGGACACGGCGACAGCTGATCGGCGTGTTCCACCGTCTCTGGACCCAACCCCTGGCCGAGGTTCTGGGAAGGCTTGGCAGCGAGCGGGCCTGGGTCGTTCATGGCTCCGACGGGCTGGACGAGATCACCACCACGGGGGTGACCTATGTCGCGGAACTTCACCAGGGCGCCGTCCGCTGTTTCGAGATTCAGCCCGAGGATGCGGGGCTTGATCGCGCCGATCCTGCACAGCTGAAAGGCGGCGATGCCAACACCAATGCCGATGCCATCACCGACATGCTGGCCGGGGCGTCCGGAGCCTATCGCGATATCGTGCTGCTCAACGCCGCAGCGGCCCTGGTGATCGCGGGCCGGGCTTCCGATCTGCGCGAAGGGGTTGCCCTTGCCGCCGGGGCTATCGATTCCGGCGCGGCACGAAACACCCTCGAATCCCTCATTGCCCTGTCCAACCGGGGACGCTGATGGCCGCCACTGCCGATACTGCCGCCACGCCCGATGTCTTGCAGAAGATCTGCGCGACAACCCGCGAAGAGGTTGCCCGTCGCATGGCTGTCCGCCCCCTGGAAAGGCTTGGCGAAGAGGCCCGGAAGGCGCCGCCGGTTCGCGGATTCCGCAAGACGCTGGCGGCACGACTGAAGGAAGGAAAGCCTGCCCTGATCGCCGAGATCAAGAAGGCCAGCCCCTCCGCCGGGCTGATCCGCCCCGATTTTCACCCCGCAGACCTCGCCCGGGCCTATGAGCAAGGCGGCGCCTCCTGTCTTTCCGTCCTGACCGACACCCCCTATTTCCAGGGGGAGGACCGCTTCCTTGTCGAGGCCCGCGCGGCCTGCACCCTGCCCGTTTTGAGAAAGGATTTCATGCTCGAGCCCTGGCAGATCGTCGAATCGCGGGCCATCGGCGCCGATTGCGTGCTGCTGATCCTGGCCGTGCTCGATGATGCCAAGGCGCTGGCCCTTGCCGAAACCGCAAGGGCATGGGGAATGGATGCCCTGGTCGAAGTGCATGATGAAGGAGAAATGGCGCGGGCTGCAAGGCTCGGAACGGGCCTGATCGGGATCAACAACCGCAATCTGCGCAGTCTTGTCACCGATATCGCGGTCACCGAGCGCCTCGCCCCCCTGGCACCGAAGGATGCGTTGCTGGTCTGTGAAAGCGGCATTCGACAGGCAGCCGATATCGCGCGCATCCGCAAGGTCGGCCCCGGCTGCTTTCTGGTCGGGGAATCGCTGATGCGCGAGGACGATGTGACAGCCGCCACAAGGCGCCTGCTTGCCGCTTGAGGGCCCAGACATGAACGACTTGTCCCATCTCGACGAACAGGGCCGGGCCCGCATGGTGGATGTCGGCGGCAAGGCAGTGACCGAACGGGTGGCAAGGGCCGTCGGCAGGATCGAGATGCAGCCTGCGACACGATCCCGAATCCTGCAGGGCACCATGCCCAAGGGTGACGTTCTCGCCACCGCAAGGCTTGCCGGGATCATGGCCGCCAAGAAGACTGCGGATCTGATTCCCCTCTGCCATCCCCTGCCGCTGACATCGGCCGAGGTCACCTTTACCCCTTCGGAACGGGATGATTCCGTGATCACCATCCACGCCACCTGCAAGGTTGCAGCGCGCACCGGCGTGGAAATGGAAGCCCTGACCGCCGTTTCGGTGGCGGCACTGACCCTGTACGACATGTGCAAGGCCATCGACCGGGACATGCGGATCACCGGCATCCGGCTCCTGCACAAATCCGGTGGACGATCCGGCATCTTCGAGGCCCCGGAGACCCCGGATACGGAACGTGGCGATAAGCCTGACGGATCTTCCGATGGCCGGTGACCTTCTCTCGGTCGAAGAGGCCAGGCTTCGGATTCTCGAGGCCATGCCGACACTTCCTGCGGAAATCGTCGCCCTCAGCCAGGCCCGCGGGCGGGTGCTGGCCGAGGATCTGAGGGCGCGCCGCACCCAGCCGCCTGTGGCCGTGTCGGCCATGGATGGCTATGCCGTCAGGGCCGAGGATCTGGCAAGCCTGCCGATTACCCTTTCTCTGATCGGGGAGGCCCCCGCCGGCGGCGCGCATGAATCCCGGCTTGCCCCCGGCGAGGCGGTTCGCATCTTCACTGGTGGCCCGGTTCCCGACGGGGCCGATACGGTGGTGATCCAGGAAGATACCGATCAGGGCATGCCCAAGGTTCTGATCCGGGAATGGTCCGGCAAGGGCGCCAATATCCGGGTGGCCGGCACCGATTTCTTCGAGGGCGACATTCTTCTGAAAAGCCCGAAACGCCTGTCGGCAAGGGATATCGGCCTTGCCGCCGCCATGAACCATCCCTGGATTCCCGTGACCCGCCGCCCCCGCGTGGCCCTGCTTGCCACCGGAAACGAGATCATCCGGCCCGGCGAGCCGCTGGGACCGTTTCAGATCGTCTCCTCGAACGGGCCGGCGCTGGCCGCCGCCGTGGAATCCCGGGGAGGCCTGGCTCTGGATCTCGGCATTGCCCGTGATGACGAGCATGCCATCCGAAGTCTTGCCGAGGGTGCCCGTGGGGCCGATCTTCTTCTGACCATGGGCGGGGTGTCCGTTGGCGATCACGATCTGGTGCGCCGGGTTCTTGGCGAGGCCGGGCTGGACATCGATTTCTGGAAAATCGCCATGAAGCCGGGCAAGCCGCTGATGTTCGGCCGGATGGGATCGACACCGGTGATCGGGCTTCCCGGCAACCCGGTTTCGAGCCTGGTCTGCGCCCTTCTGTTCGTCCTTCCCGCCCTTGAGCGTTTGCAGGGCCTGCCGGGCAAGGGGCCGGAACAAACCCGGGCTCTCCTTGGCGCTCCCCTCGCCGCGAACACGTTCCGAGAGGATTATCTGCGCGCCAGGATCGAGCTGGATTCCGGGCCGCTGCCGATCGTGCACCCCATGCCGATGCAGGATTCTTCACAGATGCACCGCTTCGCCGAGGCCGACGCCCTGATCCTGCGCCCGCCCAACGCCCCCCGGGCCGAGGCGGGAGAGGAAGTGCGGATTATCCCACTCGCCCCGCTGCTCTGAGCATCCCCCTCGTCGGCCTCTCTGCCGGAAGGCGGGTTCATGCGGGTTCAAGCTCAACTTCTCCCTTGACCGGGAATGAGAACCAAACTAGAACAAATCCATGTTTTTGTTTTGTTCCGGTACGTGATTCTGACTTTACCCGATTCCGACTTCACCCGATTCCGTCATTGCCCGATTCCGTCAGTCCCCGTTTTCCTCGGCCCCGGACAGCCGGATCGATGACGCGGCATGATCGCCGGACCAAAGGCCTCTGCTGGTCTTGATCTTTGTTGGTCTTGGACTCTGTCGGTCAAGGGGCCAGGGCGGGAACCTCGATGAGGGAAAACCACTCCCCGGGCCTCGGGGCGATCTTCAGGCCCGGTGGCGGGACAGGGGCAGAGGCAGTGGCAGTGGCAGTGGCAGGGACAGGACGCGGGCAATGGCAGATCCGGGAAGGGAAGGCCTGAAATGCTGACCAGAAAACAACATGAACTTCTGAGCTTTCTTGACCGCCGTCTGGCGATGGATGGCATCTGCCCCTCTTTCGAGGAAATGAAGGAGGCCCTGGGGCTCAGATCCAAATCGGGGATTCACCGGCTCATCTCGGGGCTTGAGGAACGAGGCTTCATCCGGCGTCTGCCCCATCGCGCCCGAGCCCTGGAAATCCTGCGTCGCGCCGATGGCACCACGCCACCCACCGCTTCGTCTTCGACGATCGATCACGGCCGTTCTGTCGGGGTCGGCCCTGACGCGAGGGCAGGCCGTGCGGATCCGTTGATCGATGCGGCTCTGCCCACCCGGACCGGACAAGATCAGGCCGCCACGGGTCAGGCCGCCTCAGGCCAATCCCCCAATGTGATCGAGGGGGGATTTCCCTATCATGGCCCCAGCCCGCGAGAGAGCCGGACCCATCCCGCCGAGATGGGGGAAGAAGAAATTCCCCTTTACGGCAAGATTGCCGCAGGAACCCCGATCGAGGCGCTGCGTGATCCTGAGGAGCGCATCGCCGTTCCTCCCTCGATGCTTGGCCGCGGTCGCCATTACGCCCTGCGAATCGAGGGAGATTCCATGATTGACGCCGGGATTCTCGACGGGGATATCGCCCTGATCCGCGAAACCCGCGACGCCGAATCGGGACAGATCGTCGTCGCCCTGGTGGATGAGCATGAGGCCACCTTGAAGCGGTTGCGCCGCAAGGGAAAATCCATTGCTCTCGAGCCTGCCAATCCGGCCCATGAAACGCGAATCTTCGGCCCCGATCGGGTGCGTGTTCAGGGGATTCTCTGCGGCCTTCTGCGCCGCTACGATTGAGGCGGTGGCCGACACGATCCCCGCCCGCTCTCCGGCCCCTGTATTCTGTCCCTTGCGCTTCCGTTCTGTCCGTTTCCGTTCTGTGCGTTTTTGTCCCGTACGTTCCGATCTTCAGTCCCTCTGCGCCCCGTTGGCGACCCATGGCCTGTCACCGCGTGCCATGGCCACCGAGCGGATCGTCATTCGCCCTCCCCGCCCGAGCCAGAGGGCGTGCGCCCCCTCCTCGCCGAGGTTCTGCCAGTGGAGTATCCTGCGGGCACCATGGCAATGATCCTTCAATGCCACCCGTGATGCCGCCCGGCCAAGCATGACAGCCAGATCCGCCCCCTCGCAGTCGCCAAGGGCTTCCGGGCGCAGGATCACCACGATCCTTTGCCCCTTCCGATCCAGAACGCACCCAAGGCTGTCGCAGCGCAGATCGGATTCCTGTCCGGCAAGGGCCCCCCTCACAGCTCCCCTCACAGAAGACGCGTTCAGGGAAACCGGCCGGGCGTAGCCTGCCCATCGGGACCAGCTCTCGCGTTCGAACCGGCTGACACCCTCCCCACCCACCACCAGCACGCCCTGAGGAAGGACCACGCCGAAACCGTGTCCGCCACGGGCCAGGATCAGATCGGGTGGGCTGGCGAGGGCCTGTGCGCCAAGCCCCGCGACGATCAGCGGAATTCCCGCCAGCCGCCAGGCCCCGCGCCAGATGGCCAGCCACAATCCCCCCAGCACCAGCAGCGCCAGGCCCCAGACCGGCATTGCCGGAAAGGAGAGCGCCGCCCCGGGAAGACCGGCCACCCCCTCCGCCACCCAGAGAATCAGTGCGATTCCCCACCCCATGGGAACAAGGGCCAGGGACTCGAGCCCCACCGGCATCAGAACATAGGCCACCACGGCCCAGGGCATGACCCAGAGCGCCGTCGCCGGAACCGCGATCAGATTCGCCACCAGGCCAAGTACGGACAGGCGGTTGAAATGGAAAAGGGCAAAGGGGGCTGTCGCAAGACTGGCAATGATTGTCGTGATCATCACCCCAAGGCCGTAGCGAAAGATTGTCCGCCCCATACCCCATCCCCCATGGCCGGGAGAGACGGGGTGGCGAAGCCTGCGTTCGCGCAAGGCCTCGTAGCCGGCGATCAGGGCCACGACCGCCGCGAAGGACATCTGAAAGCTGGGCCCAAGCACGGCTTGCGGCGCGAAAACCATCACCACAACCGCCGCCCAGGCCACAAGCCGCATGGAAAGGGCCGCGCGATCGACCATCACGGCAAGCAGAACCACTGCGGTCATCATGAAGGCGCGCTGGGTCGGCACCGTGGCGCCGGTGAGAAGCAGGTAGAAAAAGGCGCCAACCAGGGCGCCGGCGGCGGCCCATTTCTTGATCGGATAGCGCAGCGCCAGGGATGGCGAAAGTGCCAGGGCCGCGCGCGTGGCGAAAAACAGGATGCCTGTGACAAGGCCGATATGCAGGCCGGAGATCGCAAGAAGATGGGCAAGGCCGGACACCCGGATGGAATCCATGACCGGCGCAGGGATATGCCCTCGTTCACCGGTCATCAGGGCGGCGGCAATGGCACCGTTCGCTCCCTCCATCTGCCCGGTGACCCGCTGGAAAATGATTCCGCGGGCATCATCAACCCTCGCCATGAAGCGCCGGATGATGCTCCCGTCCTTCTCCATCGCGCCGGTCACGACGCCAAGTCTCGAGACGCCGAAGCCTACCGCTCCGATCCGCTCGAACCAGGCGGTGCGGGAAAAGTCGAAACCGCCGGGAAAAGCCGGTTCGGGCGGTGGCAACAGAACGGCGCGCAGGGAGACCCACGATCCCATGGCGGGAAAGGCGCCGCCTTCATCGGCCGGACTGGCCACCGTCAGCCGCACCCTGTGCGGGGTCAGGGCCGGATCGAGACCATCGATTTGCACCGGAGACAGGATCACCCGTGCACGGCCGAGCCGGGGCTCCAGGGCTTCGAGCCTCCCTTCGACACTGACCGGGCCGAGACGCTCCTGAAGCACCGGGGCTGCGGCAAGACGCGCATGCCCCTGGGCCAGAAACATGCCCGCCGTGAAGGCGCCAAGACACGGGGCGACAAGGGACAGGGCAAGCGCCCA
>JBJHAU010000114.1:0-7489 GCA_050480665.1 Alphaproteobacteria bacterium
GATCACGCCAGCCAGATGGATGGCCGTGCCGAGCAGGGTCGCTCCGATGAAGGCCATGGGCGCGGCCAGAACCCGGCCCGCCAGTGCCGCCGCCAGCCCGACCAGCACCACGAAGGCCAGATGATCAATACCGATCACCGGGTGGGCAAGTCCGCTGAGCAGGCCGTGCAGGATGGTTTGCGGAGCATCACCGCCCAGGGGATGGTGGGCAAGGGCGGGGCTTGCGAGAAACAGGATGGAAGCGGCGAGAAGATAGGGCATGGGGCGGATCCTTATTCTGGTGGAAAACCGTTTTCTGGTTCTGGTGGGAAACCGTGTTTTGAAGGGATGCCGTTCGGCTTTCACCGCTGGCGGAAATCGGCGTGGCAGGCGAGGCAGGTGTGGCGCAGGTCGTGAAGGCCGCTGACCATGTCGCCACCGTCGCGCACGGTTCGGGCAAGGCGGGCGCTCTCGTCGCGGAACGCCGCCGCATAGGCTGCGAATCGTTCAGGATGCTCCCAGATTGCGGGCAGCGCCCCCTTTTCGCCTGCGGTTGCCGGTGAGACTTCCTCGAACAGAAGGTGAAGCTGCCCGCCGAGAAGAGCGAGGGCTTCCGCATGGACAGCAATCATGGTCTCGCCACCGGCGCCCGACAGGATCGTGGCCGAGAGTGCACGGTAGTGGCCGGAAATCGCACTCATGGATCGTCTGCGAATCTCCGTCAGTCCGTCGGCGGTGGTTTCGAAGCGCCGTGCGGGCGGATGGCGGTCGACATGCGTGCCAAGGGGGCCGGTCACCAGTCCGGCCGTGGCGGTATCGCCATGCGCGTGACCATGACCATGTCCGTGATCATGTCCGTGACCGTGATCGTGACCGTTCACCGGCGCGGGCTGGGCCCGTTCCTGCAGGATCGCGGCATCGCCGGGAACGGCAAGAGCCACAAGCCCCGCCGCAAGAGCATAGGCCCCGGCACACAGCACGAGACCGATCAAGGTTTTCCGTGAGATCGTCTTCTGCATTCATCCCCCCGGCGCAACCACCCGTTGCGCGATCCTTCAGGGCGGGGATAAGCAGGCAGGGAGGGGATGCAGTGCGACGACACCTGTCCCGACACGAGCCCAACCAGGCACCCCGCCGGTTGCTTGCCCTTGCGGGCGGCCATCTGCTGGCAGGTCTCCCGGCTTGCGGATCTCAGGTTTCCCTGTCGGACGTCTCACCTTCCCAGCCCGCACGGGCCAGTGGTCCAGGACGTCCTCTCCGGTTACGGTCGCGGGGGCGGCTGCACCTGGGGCCCGCTCCTTGTGAGGGGGGCCCTGTCACATTCCCTTTTCACCTGTCATGGACAGGCACCAGCCTCTCCTTCATGCTCGCGATGCCGAAGCAAGTCAAGCGAGGAAATGGAAACGGGAGCCGACCGATGTCCTCACAAGCCGAGACCGATGCCGCCCGCCATGCGCGGAAGATGAAGACGATCAAGGCCGCCCGCGATCGGATGATGAAGACGAAAACCGCAGAAAAAGGCCTGATCATCGTGCATACCGGGGCCGGCAAGGGGAAGTCCTCATCCGGCTTCGGCATGATCCTGCGCGCCCTGGCCCATGGCATGCCTTCTGCGGTGGTGCAGTTCATCAAGGGCGGCTGGGACACCGGCGAACGCCGGCTACTGACCACCCATTTCGCCGATCTTTGCCAGTTTCACGCGATGGGCGAGGGGTTCACCTGGGAAACCCAGGATCGCGAGCGCGACATCGCCGCCGCCCGTGCCGGCTGGGACAAGGCCCGCGATCTGATCCGCGATCCCCGCATCCGGATGGTTCTGCTGGACGAGATCAATATCGCCTTGCGCTACGGCTATCTGCCTCTCGATGAGGTTCTGGACTTCCTGCGCGAGGAAAAGCCGCCGATGAGCCATGTCATCCTGACCGGGCGCAACGCCGACCCGGCGCTGATCGCCATGGCTGATCTCGTGACCGAGATGACCCTGATCAAGCATCCCTTCCGCCAGGGAATCAAGGCGCAGAAAGGGATTGAATACTGAGGCTTCCCTTTCGCGGCCTACAGTCCCGCGCGGGCCAGCGCGAGGAGGCCGTCGCAATCCAGATGCCGTTCGAGATGCGCGGCCAGGGCATCGAGGGTGGCGTCGATCCTTGCGTCATGACGGGTCTGCCCCGGGGTTGCCCCAAGGCTCTTCAGAAAGGCGGCGCGGAAGGCATCATCGGCGAACAGCCCATGCAGGTAGCTGCCCATGATCCGGCCATCGGCACTGGTCGCGCCTTCGGGCATGGAGGCAACCTCGAACAGGGGCCGGGCACAATCGGGGCCTGTCGTGCGTCCGCTGTGGATTTCATACCCGTTCAGGGCAAGGCCCGATGCGAGATGCCGGGCGGTGACCTGTCTCACCCGCTTGTCTGCCGTCAGCACCGTTTCCACCGCAAGCAGCCCGAGTCCCGGCCCGGTTCCAGGCAGGCCTTCGATCCCGTCCGGATCGGCCAGGGTTCGGCCCAGCATCTGGTAGCCACCGCACAGGCCGAGAACCCGTGCCCCGCGACGCAGGGCGGCGGTCAGGTCGAGATCCCAGCCCTGATCCCTGAAGAAGGCCAGATCGGCCCGGGTCGCCTTGCTGCCGGGAAGAATGATCAGATCCGCCTCGACGGGCAGGGGCCGTCCCGGCGGCACCATGTCGAGCCGCAGTCCCGGCTCGCCGGCCAGGGGATCGAGATCATCGAAATTGGCGATGCGCGGCATTTGCGGCACGGCCACATGAAAGGCATCCGGCCGATGTTCCCCGTTCGGCCCTGCCCTGCCCAGATCGCTGCTGTCCTCGGCCGGAAGGCGGTGAGCCTCGGCAAACCAGGGCACGACTCCGAAGCCGGGCCAGCCGGTCCGCCCGGCAATGAAGCGGTAGCCTTCCTCGAAAAGGGCGGGATCGCCACGAAACTTGTTGATCAGGAAACCACGGATGAGGGCGGCATCCTCGGGTGCAAGCACCGCCTGGGTTCCGACCATCTGGGCGATCACGCCACCGCGATCGATATCGCCGGCGAGCACCACCGGAACCGCCGCCGCCCGCGCAAACCCCATATTCGCCAGATCATTGGCCCGCAGATTGATCTCGGCAGGGCTTCCCGCCCCTTCGACGATCACCAGATCGGCGTTCTGGCCGAGCCGGTGAAAGCTCTCGAGAACGGCGGGCATCAACTCGGGCTTCAGGGCGGCATAGGCGCGCGCGCCCAGCGAGCCCAGGCGGCGACCCTGAACGATCACCTGGGCGCCGGTTTCCGATTCCGGCTTCAGAAGGATCGGGTTCATGTCCGCAGAGGGAGGGATGCCGCAGGCCCGTGCCTGAAGAGCCTGGGCGCGCCCGATTTCGTGACCGTCGGGGGTGGCCGCAGCGTTGTTGGACATGTTCTGCGGCTTGAAGGGGCGAACGGCCAGTCCGCGGCGGGTGAAGGCCCGGGCCAGGCCGGCGACCAGAAGGGACTTGCCCACATTTGATCCCGTGCCCTGGATCATCAGCCTGGCGGTCAACGCGCTCTCCATGCCTCCGGGTTTCCGGGCCGCGCCAGCCATGGGCTGCAGCATGCCGCGGTCGACCCTAGCCTGTCCACGTCCGGCGGGAAAGGGGCGGGTTGTGCCTCAGCCGAGGCCGTACAGGGCTCTCGGGTTGGTTTCCAGAATCTTGTGGGCGACCCCGGCAGGGAGCCGCGTATCTTCCGCAAGAAGCCGGATGGCATTCAGTTCGGTGGAAGGGTCGTGATGTCCGTAATCGGTACCGATGATCAGGTTGTCCTCGCCGGCATAGGAAAGCACGTAGTCCAGATCGTCGGTGTTTTCGCAGGCGACCCACATCCGGTTGGCGGCAAGGGGGCGTTCGGGGAAGGGTTTTCCGGCACGACGGAAACGGTCCGCGACATCGTTCAGCACATAGGGAACCCATTGGGCGCTGACCTCGACGAATCCCCAGCGCAGCCTTGGAAAGCGTGCCGGCACCTGCTTTTCAAGAAGCGTATGGAAGGCGCCGACAACCGCCAGCTTGAACTTGGTGAAGGAGGTGTCGGGCTGGAAGAAGTCGTGGTGCTGGAAGGAACCGTTGGCCGAATGAACGCAGATCGCCATGTCCAGATCCCCGGCCATCTCCCACAGGGGATGGAAATAGGGATCGCCCAGGGCGCGCTCGCATTCCAGCCCGCGCATGAAGATTCCGCAGGCCCCGTGATCGCGGGCCCATGACAGCGCATCGCGCACCGTGCCGGGTGACGAGGCCAGAGACCAGAGCGGCGGCGCCGCCACCCAACGCAGGCGTTCGGGAGCCTGGCGCCAGATATCGCCAAGCCAGCGGTTGTAGCTCTGGCACAGCATCCGCTCCCGCTCGGCATCGCGGACAACCGGACGCAGGAACAGCGTCGGATAAAGCACCTGGATATCGATGCCCAGCGCATCCATGTGCTTCAGCCGCGCCGCGACACTCAGCATCTCGCGCGATTCCTTCGGGGTGTTGCTGCCGACATTCCGATCCTTGCCGTACAGCCGATCCTCGATCGACCAGAATTCGCGAACCGCATCCCCTTCATTGCTGAGCAGCGATTCACCGGCCGTCTGGGTCAGCAGGCGCGGCATGAAGCGAGGCGCATCCTCGCCCATGAAGCTCCAGGTCTGTTCCGTCTCGATGACATGGGCATCGGCATCAATGGCACCCATGGGCGTCTCCTCCTGTTGGGGGTGATGACCTGTTCGGGCCGCACCGGATCCGGCTTCGGCCAGCCTAGCCCGCCCGGGCGGCTTTGTCGAAGGGGGTATGTTGGTCGAAGAGGGCGCGCGCCCTGCGCCAGGATCATGGGGAGGGCTGGCGCAAGACGATGCCGGACGGGATTTCCCGTCGGATATCGGTTAGGGTATGGCGCTTGCCTGCAAGGCGCAGGGGCGCCACCGACCGGCGAACAACAGGGGAGATCTCATGACACTGATCATCAACAACGACGATGTTGCCGAACTCCTGACCATGGAAGACACCATCGCCGCGCTGGAAGAATCCTACATGAAGCTCGCCCGTGGCGAGGCGGTCTGCCGACCGCGCATCGACATCCGGATTCCGACAAGCGATCCTTCCCGCAACTATCAGTTCGGCTCCATGGAGGGGGGCGCCGCCCGCCATTATTTTGCCGTGCGGATGAAATCCGACATCATCTACGAGCTGCAGGAGAACGGCGTTCATACCCAGGAAAAATATTGCGTCGAACCCGGGCAGTTTTGCGGGCTGATCTTCCTGACCCGGATCGAGAACGGCGAGCCGCTCGCCTTCATCAACGATGGCGTGCTTCAGCACATGCGCGTGGCCGCCGATGGCGGGATCGGCGTCAAGTACATGGCGCGCAAGGATGCCTCGGTCATCGGCATGCTCGGCTCGGGCGGCATGGCCGAATCCCACATGAAGGCCTTCACCGCCGTGCGCGATATCCGGAAACTTCAGGTCTACAGCCCGACCAGGGCCAACCGGGAAGCGTTCGGCCGGGCCATGGCCGCGCGCTACAACATCGAGGTCGAGGTCTGTTCCCGGCCCGAGGATGTCTACAAGGGCGCTCATATCGTGGCCGCGCTGACCGATTCTGCGGTGCCGGTGCTCGATGGCACCCTGGTCGAGCCGGGGGCCCATGTGGTGAATATCGGCGGCGGCGGGGTTCCCGACGCGGAAACGATGCGCAGGGTCGATGTCTATCTGAGGTTCGGCGATGCCCCGGCACCGGTCGGACGCCCGGACCTGGCCCTGGATGATGAATATCTTGCCTGGGAGGCGGTCCCCGATGCGGCGAAGCATGGCGATGGCCGCACTGGCAGGACGGGTCATGGCGCGGCGAAGATTCCCGGCCGCCGGGTTGGCCTCGCCGAGCTGGTCGAAGGCCGTGTCTCGGGCCGTACCGGCGACGATCAGATCACCTGGTCCGAACGGGGCAATCTTCAGGGTGCCCAGTTCTATGCGGTGGCCGGGAAGGTCTATGAACTGGCCAGGCAGGCGGGGCGCGGCTACGAGATTCCCACGTCCCTGTTCCTTCAGGATATCCGGGACTGACGGGACATCCGGACCTGACAGGACATCCGGGACCGGGGCAATATCCCGGCGAGGTCGGCTGGGGTGATTTTACCCACGCCTTCCCGGGGCCGACCCGGTTCAGCCCCGGTTTATCTTGGGCGTCTGTCTTCGGTTCTGGCCACGGGCAGATCGCTCCAGCGCGTGGTGAAGCAGGGCGAAAGGGCTGTCTGGCGCATGGCCCAGGCCGCCGCTTCCCGGGCATGGGCCCGCCCGGTTTTCCCTGTCGGCCGTGCCGCTTGTGACGCCCGTGACGCTTTTGCCGCTTGTGACGCTTTTGCCGCTTGTGACGCCTGTAACGCCCGTGACGCCAGACCAAGTGTCACGGTGCCGCGCCCGAAGCGATCATTGAGCCGATCCATCGCCGCCATCAGGCGGGTGCCGTCGGCCCGCGCGGGCCGGGTGTCGAACGGATGGGCGTCGAACAGCTGGGCGGGGATTGCGGCGGTGTCGGTCAGATCAAGCAGAAGAACGCCGGCCTTGCGCCAGGCATAGCCTTCGCGCCACAGGCGATCCAGCAGCCGAAGGGCGGCGGCGGCGATGTCGCGGCTGTCATGGCTGGCCGGAGCCAGGGTGAGGCTCGCGGCAAGGCTGCACTGGCGAGCCTTGGGATCGAAGCGGTCGGTGGCAAGGAACAGCTGCACTGCGCCAGCCGCCTGCCGGGCCTTGCGAATCTTTTCCGCAGCCCGCGTGGCGAAGGCGAGCACGGCTTCTGCCACTGCGGCCCTGTCGGTCACGGCACGTCCGAAGCTGCGCGAGCAGCAGGTGCTTTTCCTGGCGGGCGGCTGGGTTTCCAGGGGATGACAGGCCAGGCCGCGCAGTTCGTGAACGGTGCGCAGCCCCACAACCCCCATCCGCTGCCGCACCCAGCCGGTTTCCGCCCGGGACAGATCGAGGGCAGTCCGCAGGCCGCGCGATTCCAGCATGGGTGCGCGCCGCCGTCCGATGCCCCAGACCTCGCCGACCGGCGTGCGGGCCAGCGCCGCCTGCCGATCCCCCGCCGCCTCGGCAAGGTCGAACACCCCGCCATGTTGCGGTTCCGTCTTGGCCAGATGGTTGGCCAGCTTGGCCAGGGTCTTGGTGGGGCCAAGGCCGATGGAAACGGGAATGCCCGTCCAGTGCCGGATGCGCCGTTGCAGATCCCGGCACCAGGCCGCCAGATCGGCCACCGCAAGGCCGTCGAGATCGAGAAAGGCCTCATCGATGCTGTAGATCTCGCAGGCGGGTGCCGCCTCGGCCAGCAGGCCCATCACCCGTTCCGAAAGATCGCCGTAAAGGGCGTAGTTGGAAGAGCGCACGATCACCCCGTGGTGCGCGATCAGCGGCCGCAGGGTGAAGGCGGGCGCGCCCATGGGGATGCCGAGCACCCTGGCCTCGCCGGAGCGGGCGATCACGCAGCCATCATTGTTGGAAAGCACCACCACCGGC
>JBJHAU010000115.1:0-7427 GCA_050480665.1 Alphaproteobacteria bacterium
ACCGCGCAAGGGGTGCAAGGACAATTCCAATGCCTGCAACAGAACGATCCCGGGACAACACCGGCGAGAGATCGTTACAGACGGCACGCCATCGGCCTCACCAGGCTGTCGGCCACAGATGTATCGCGGGGAGACATACCGCGGGAGAGACATACCGCAAGAAAATCTGCCGCAGGGAGACCTACCGCAGGGCATCCCGCAGGGCCTCGGCGATCACAAGCTCGCGAGCCGCTTCGGCCTTGCCCGTCTCGTCGGCATCCTCAACGGCTTCGCGGGCCGCCTTGAGCCGCGCCTCGGCCACCGAAACCTCGATATCGGCCAAAGGCTGCGCTTCTTCCGCCAGAACGGTGCATCGGCCGGTGGTCACCTCGGCGAAGCCCCCGGCCACGAAGATCCTGGATTCGACGCGGCCACCCTCGTGGATGTCGATCACCCCGGGGCGCACCGTGGCGATCACCGGCGCATGGCCGGGCAGAACGCCGAAATCGCCCTCGCTGCCGGGGACCACGACCATCTCGACATCGCCGGAATACAGCAGCCGAACGGGCGAGACCAGTTCGAAGGCGATGCGATCGGAGATGTCGGACATGAAAGGCTGCTCCTCGGTGAACCGGACCCGATGACCGGAAACGTCAGGCCGCTTCGGCGGCCATCTTCTTGGCCTTCTCGATCGCTTCGTCGATGGTGCCGACCATGTAGAAGGCGGATTCGGGAAGGTCGTCGTGATGACCATCCACGATTCCCCGGAATCCCTTGATCGTGTCCGCAAGGCTGACAAGGGTTCCCGGTGTCCCGGTGAAGATCTCCGCGACATGGAAGGGCTGGGAGAGGAACCGCTGGATCTTGCGCGCCCGGGCCACGACCAGCTTGTCTTCCTCGGACAGTTCATCCATGCCGAGAATGGCGATGATGTCCTGAAGCGACTTGTAGGTCTGCAACACCCGCTGCACATCGCGCGCCGTCGCATAATGCTCTTCGCCAAGAATGCGCGGATCGAGCATGCGCGAGGAGGAATCCAGAGGATCCACCGCCGGATAAATGCCGAGTTCGGCGATCTGACGGCTCAGCACCGTCGTCGCATCAAGATGCGCGAAGGAGGTGGCAGGGGCAGGATCGGTCAGATCGTCGGCCGGCACATAGATGGCCTGCACCGAGGTGATCGATCCCTTCCGGGTGGAGGTGATCCGCTCCTGAAGGTTGCCCATGTCGGTGGCCAGGGTCGGCTGATACCCCACCGCCGAGGGAATCCGCCCCAGCAGGGCCGAAACCTCGGATCCCGCCTGGGTGAAACGGAAGATGTTGTCGATGAACAGAAGAACGTCCTGACCTTCCTCGTCGCGGAAGTATTCGGCCTGGGTCAGCCCGGTCAGGGCCACCCGCGCGCGGGCGCCGGGGGGTTCGTTCATCTGGCCGTAGACAAGGGCCGCCTTCGAATCCCCATCCAGCTTGATGACGCCGGATTCGATCATCTCGTGATAGAGGTCGTTGCCCTCGCGGGTCCGCTCGCCGACCCCGGCGAAGACGGAATAGCCGCCATGCGCCTTGGCCACGTTGTTGATCAGTTCCATGATCAGCACCGTCTTGCCCACGCCGGCGCCGCCGAACAGGCCGATCTTGCCACCCTTGGCGTAGGGCGCGAGAAGATCGATGACCTTGATTCCGGTGACGAGAATCTCGTTTTCCGTCGACTGATCCTCGAAAAGCGGCGCCGAGCGATGAATCGGAAGGCTTCTCTTGGCCTGCACCGGACCCCGCTCGTCCACGGGCTCGCCGATCACGTTCATGATCCTTCCAAGGGTTTCCGGGCCGACCGGAACGCTGATGGGCGCCCCGGTATCGGCCACCTCGGTACCACGAACCAGACCGTCGGTGGAATCCATGGCAATGGTGCGCACGGTCGATTCGCCAAGATGCGAGGCGACCTCGAGAACCAGACGCCGGCCCTGATTCTGGCACTCCAGGGCGTTGAGGATCGGCGGCAGGCTTTCCTCGAAGCGGACATCGACAACCGCGCCGATAACCTGGGTGATGTGTCCGACACTTGTCTTCGCCATTGGTCTCTCCCGGTGGCTGGGGACGGGCCTAGACGGCCTCCGCCCCCGATACGATCTCGATCATTTCCTTGGTGATGCTGGCCTGACGCGTCCTGTTGTAGACAAGAGAGACGCGTCGGATCATGTCGCCCGCATTGCGGGTCGCATTGTCCATGGCCGCCATTCTGGCGCCCTGCTCGCCGGCATAGCTTTCCAGAAGCGCACGGTAGACCTGCATCGCCAGGTTGCGGGGCAGGATGTCGCGCAGGATCGCTTCCTCGTTCGGCTCGAACTCGTAGAGCGGGGCCATGCTGCCGGATTCGGGCGCCGGTGCGGCCTCTTCGCCCTGCTGTTCCGGCATCGGAAAGGGAATCAGCTGCTGCGTGGTGTATTCCTGGGAGATCACCGACCGGAACCGGTTGTAGATCAGGGTGCAGACATCGAATTCGCCGGCCTCGAACATCTGGGCGAGCCGCGCGGCGGTGGAGGCGGCATCGGCAAACTGGACATCCTTCCGGGTCAGCCCCTCGACGGTATCGATCAGGGCATCGGCGAAGCCCCGGCGCAGGCCATCGCGCCCCTTGCGCCCGAGGCAGAGAATCCGCACCGTCTTGCCCTCGGCCCGCAACCTCTGAATGTGGTTGCGCACACCGCGAACGATCTGGCCGTTGAACCCGCCGCAAAGGCCGCGATCAGAGGTGACGACAACCAGCAGATGCACATCATCCTTTCCACTGCCGCGCAGAAGGGGGGGTGCGTTTTCCGCTGTTCCGATCGCCGCGGCGAGGGAACCCAGCATCCGCTCCATCCGTTCCGCATAGGGTCGCGAGGCCTCGGCCTGGCCCTGAGCCCGTTTCAGCTTGGAAGCCGCCACCATCTTCATGGCCGCAGTGATCTTCTGCGTGGCCTTGACGCTGGCGATGCGGTTGCGAAGATCCTTGAGGCTGGGCATCGGCTTCGATGACTTTCCTGTGGGACAGTGATCCGGTAACGGGGGCTACGGCTCAGGCAAAGGCGCGCTTGTAGGCTTCCAGGGCCGCCTTGAGCGCGGTCTCGGTTTCGGCCGAGATGGCGCCCTCGGTGCGGATGGCCTCCAGAATCTTCGAATGCTTCTCGCGCACCTCGGCAAGGGCGCCGCGCTCGAAACGGCCGACATCGGACAGGGCGACCGAATCGAGATAGCCCCGCACCCCGAGGAACAGGGACACCACCTGCTCCTCGACCGGCATCGGCGCATACTGGGGCTGCTTCAGAAGCTCCGTCAGCCGGGCGCCCCGGGCCAGCAGGCGCTGGGTTGCAGCATCAAGATCGGAAGCGAACTGGGCAAAGGCTTCCATTTCGCGATACTGGGCCAGTTCCAGCTTGATCGATCCGGCAACCTGCTTCATCGCCTTGATCTGGGCGGCCGACCCGACACGGCTGACCGAAAGGCCGACATTCACCGCAGGGCGAACCCCCTTGTAGAACAGGCCGGTCTCCAGAAAGATCTGGCCATCGGTGATGGAAATCACGTTGGTCGGAATATAGGCCGACACGTCGCCCGCCTGGGTTTCGATCACCGGAAGTGCGGTCAGAGAACCGCCGCCCTGGTCGGCATTCATCTTGGCGGCGCGTTCCAGAAGACGGGAATGAAGATAGAACACGTCGCCGGGATAGGCTTCGCGGCCCGGCGGACGGCGCAGCAGAAGCGACATCTGGCGATAGGCCACCGCATGCTTGGACAGATCGTCATAGACGATCACCGCATGCATGCCGTTGTCGCGGAAATACTCGCCCATCGCGCAGCCGGTATACGGCGCCAGAAACTGAAGCGGCGCCGGTTCCGAAGCGGTGGCGGCGACGACGATGGAATAGTCCATCGCGCCATTCTCTTCCAGGGTCTTCACCAGCTGGGCCACGGTGGACCGCTTCTGGCCAACCGCCACATAGACGCAATAGAGCTTCCGGGATTCGTCGTCACCGGCGTTCAGGGGCTTCTGGTTCAGAAAGGTATCGATGGCAATCGCCGTCTTGCCGGTCTGGCGGTCGCCGATGATCAGCTCGCGCTGTCCGCGGCCGACAGGGATCAGGCTGTCGATGGCCTTCAGGCCGGTCTGCATCGGCTCGCTCACCGACTGGCGCGGGATGATTCCGGGAGCCTTGACCTCGACCAGGCTGCGTTCGGTGGTGCCCAGAGGCCCCTTGCCGTCGATGGGATTGCCCAGCGCATCGACCACACGGCCAAGAAGCGCCTTGCCCACCGGCACATCGACGATGTCTCCGGTCCGCTTGACGGTATCGCCCTCGTTGATCCCCCGATCATCGCCGAAGATGACGATACCGACATTGTCGGTTTCAAGGTTGAGAACCATGCCCTTCACGCCACCGGGAAATTCCACCATTTCGCCGGCCTGGACCTGATCGAGGCCATGCACCCGGGCGATCCCGTCGCCGATGGTCAGAACCCGCCCCACCTCGGCCACCTCGGCTTCGGTTCCGAATGCGGCAATTTTCTCTTTCAAGATCGCGGAAATCTCCGCCGGCCGGATGTCCATCAACCGATCCCCTTCATCGAAAGCCTGAGTTTCTGCAATTTCGTCGCAATGGAAAAGTCCACCATCCGCGAACCGACGCGGACGATCATGCCCCCGACCAGCGCAGGATCCACCCGCTCGGCAAGGGCGATACGGCTGCCAAGCACCCCGGACAGCGCCTCGTTCAAGGCCTTGCGCTGGGTTTCGCCCATGGGCTGGGCGCTGACCACCTCGGCCTGAACCTCGCCGCGCCGCTCGGCAAGGGCGACGAGGAAGGCGCGCACTGCGGGCCTGAGCACGGGAAGCCGACGCTGGGTGGCAAGAACACCGAGAAATTTACGGGTCAGGGCGTGCGCGCCGAGGGAGTCGGCCACGGCGCCGACGGCATCGGCCTGCTGCTGCCTGGGAAGGACCGGAGAATCAAGGACCCGGGCGAATTCCGAAGATGCCTCGGCCGCCTCGACCAGGGCACGAAGGTCGCCGGCGACCGCATCAAGGCAATCCGCCTCTTCGGCCAGAGAAAAAAGAGCGCTCGCGTAACGGCCGGCGACACCGCCCGCGTCTTGGGACTGGGATGGCACTCGATCTGGCTCCAGAATGCAGGACAGGGCCCGGGTCAGCGGGCCATCGGCGAACTCGACGACATGCGGGGAACGGATCTTCGTCTTGAACTCGGCAACCCGCATCCGCGCCCTCGGGGCGGGGATTTCCTAGCACAGCCCCCCCGGGGTTGCAACCCGTGATGGCGCAAGGCCGCAGTTCCGGATTTTCCTTGCCGAACAGCCTGTTAACCGGTCCTGTTCCGGGCAGGGCGCTTACAGGAAGCTTTGCGGATCGATATCCACCTGAATCCGAACCCCTTTCCCGGGCCGCACCCCGGCGAGCCACGCCCGCAACGGTGGCTGAATCCGCACGTCGCGATCGGCCCGGACCAAAAAACGCAGGCGATGGCGCCCCCTGAGACGGCTGAGGGCGGCCGGGGCCGGGCCGAGAACCTCCAGCCCCGGGCGGCGTGGCCGGGTTCGCCCCAGGGCGCGGGCCGTGGCTTCAAGCGCATCCCGGTCGGGGCCGGCAAGGATGATCGCGGCGAGGCGGCCGAAAGGTGGCATGCCGGCTTGTTCCCGTTCCCGCATTTCGGCCGCGAGGAAGGCCTCGCGCCGGCCCGCCGCCAGCGCCGCCATGACCGGGTGCTCCGGCCCGTGCGTCTGGATCAGCACCCGGCCGGCATGGGCGCCGCGGCCCGCCCGGCCGGACACCTGGATCAAGAGTTGATGGGTGCGTTCGGCGGCCCGCAGATCGCCGCCGGAAAGGCCGAGGTCGCCATCGATGACCCCCACCAGGGTCAGCCCGGGAACGTGATGCCCCTTGGCCATCATCTGGGTGCCGATCACGATGTCGACCGACCCCGATTCCAACTCGTCGAGAATGTTCTGCATGGTCTGGGGCCCGGCGACCGTGTCGCTGGCAAGAAGCCGCAGTCGGGCTTCGGGAAAGCGCATCGCCGTTTCCTCGAAGATCCGCTCGACCCCGGGACCGCAGGCGGCGAAGCTGTCTTCGGCCCCGCAGGAGGGACAGGCCAAAGGCAAGGGTTCCGCATGGCCGCAGTGATGGCACCTGAGCTTGCCTTCCCGCCGATGATCGACAAGCCAGGCGGAACATTGCGGGCAGGCCAGCCGATGACCGCAGGCCCGGCACAGGGTCAGCGGCGCGTATCCACGCCGGTTGAGGAACAGGAGCGCCTGCTGGCCCCGATCCAGGGTTTCCGCAAGCGCGCTGACAAGAGGCGGGCTGAGCCAGCGGTTGCGTTCCGGCGGATTGCTACGCAGATCGACAAGCGTGATCTCCGGCAGCACGGCGCCCGAAACGCGATCAGGAAGCACCAGATGCCGGTATCGGCCCCGGCGCACGTTTTCCAGGGTTTCCAGCGAGGGGGTGGCTGAAGCCAGCACCACCGTCGCGCGTTCCAGCTGGCCCCGCACGATGCCCATATCCCTGGCCGAATAGAGAACACCATCATCCTGTTTGTAGGCGGGCTCATGCTCCTCATCGATCACGATCAGGCCGGGATCGGCAAGCGGCAGGAACAGCGCGGAACGGGCCCCGGCCACCACCCGCGCGCGCCCTTCGGCCACGAGGCGCCAATGACGCCGCCGCCGCGCCGGGCTGAGCGCCGAATGCCAGAGCACCGGTTCGAAGCCGAACCGCTTCCGGAATCGATCCACCCATTGCGGCGTCAGGGCGATTTCCGGAAGAAGCACCAGAACCTGCCGCCCCCGCGACAGGGTTTCCGCCACCGCTTCGAAATAGGTTTCGGTCTTGCCCGACCCGGTCACCCCGTCGAGCAGGAAAACGCCGAAGTCCTGGCGGTTCACGGCCTCGCGCAGGATGAAGGCAGCCTCTTCCTGAGCCTTGGTCAACAGCATGGTGGCAGGCGGGGCGGGGCTTGCCACCATGCTGTTGACCAGGGCCCGTGATCCGGCGAAGGGCGGCAGGGAAACGGAACGAAGCGCCCCGGCTTCGACCAGACCCCGCACCACCTGCCCCGCCACCCCGGTTGCCTGACGGATCGCAGACAGGGTTTCCGGCGCCCCCGAAGCCAGCCGTTCCAGAACCTCGCGGCGCGGCGGCGTCATGCGAAAGCCGGGTGGCGCAACCCAGCCCGGTTCGAGGCAGACCCCCGGGCGCTCCGGCTCCGGCGCCAGAGCCTCGGGGATGCTCATCGCCATCTTGAGAACGGAGCCCGGCGCCGAAAGGATATAGGCCGCAACCCAGTCGATGAAGCGGCGCATGGTTTCGGCCATCGGCGGTGTTTCGAGCCGGCCCAGAACGGGCTTCAGCCGATCCGCCGGAAGGGGCCGGGATGGTGGCGATTCCCCGGCTT
>JBJHAU010000116.1:0-7340 GCA_050480665.1 Alphaproteobacteria bacterium
GGTGACTGTCGCCGGGAATGCATGACCACGCACGACCACAAGGGTGACCCGGCCCGAATGCCGGGGGCCCCCTGAACCCGTTTGGGATACTCACGCCTGGATTATCGGCTATGGTTCCCGCGACCACATAGAATTGGGAGGGCCTGATGGGCCAGCGTTTTTTTGTGTTGTCGGCTGTCCTTGCCGCTGCCCTTGGTGCGGCCGGATGGCTTGCGCTTGCCGGCCTGCCTTCCTCCGGGCCAACGGAGGGGCAGGGAGCCATCCCGGGGGGCAGGGCGTCTTCCGATGACGCTTTTGCCGGACGGGTGCGGGCCGCCCTTCTTGCCGATCCCGATATCCTTGTCGAGGTCTCCCGCAGGTTGGCGGCACGGCAGGAATCGAGCCGGGATCTTCGCCCGCCTGCGGCGCTTGTGGCCCTGGGGCGTGAGGTTCGCGAAAGCCCCGTGTTGCCGGTGGGTGGCAATCCCGCGGGGGACGTGACGGTGGTGGAGTTCGTCGATTATCGCTGCGGGTTCTGCAAGCGCGCGGTCGCCCCGCTGGCGGCCCTTGCCGAGGGCGACAGGGGGGTCCGGATCGTCTACAGGGAGCTGCCGGTTCTCGGCCCGCCATCGGAACAGGCCGCCCGGCTGGCCATTGCCGCGACGCCCCAGGGCGGCTATCCGGCACTGCATGCCGCCTTCATGGCGCATCGCGGAAGTTTCGAACTGCCCGATCTTCTCGCCATCGCCGCAAGCCACGGCCTGGACGTGGACAGACTTCGGCTCGAGATGCACGCACCCTGGGTCGAAAGGGAAATCGCCGATGCCCGCCGCCAGGCTGAAGCACTCGGCATCCGGGGCACGCCTGCCTTCCTGATCGGGGATCGTCTCGTGCCGGGCCTGATCGATCTCGAGGCCATGCAGAGCCTCGTGGCCGAAGCCCGGCGCCGCTGTCTGACCTGTTGAACGCTCTCCTCCTGTGGAACGCCCGCCCTGCCTCAGGCCATGCTTCATATTAACGGGCTGGAAACCTTGCCCCTTCACCATACCCTCGGACAGGGCCTGATCCCGGCCGGGCGGGGGCGGGGCCGGCCACCCACGGGACAGGATGCCCCGGTACGACACAATGGTACCCACGGGAATGGAAACCACGGGAAACCACGTTTCTCGAGGGGCACGGGATTGCGGCATGGGAACGGATTTCGAAGCCCGGCATGGCCATGAGAAACCGGTCGCGACGGCAGCGCCTTCATGCGATGGCCGACCGGGCGAAGAAGGCCAGGCGGAGGAAGCCGGGTTCGAAGATCGCCTGATCCGCGCCAACATCAACCCCGAAACCCGGCTTGCGACCGATTATCTGAACCATTTCAACGAAGTGGTGATGGTGCTGGAGATGCTTCCCGACATGCCGGACTGCCTCGACGAGGCGGAGGCCTGGCAGCCCTGCGACTATTGCGCCCATTTCCGTGAAAGCAGCTTTGCCGAACGCACCCTGGCGATCGCCGCCTATGATCGGGTCCCCGCCCGGGTGCGAGCCCTTTTCGAAGACAGCATCAGGGCGCTGGATGCGGCGATCCTCTCGGCGCGTGCATCGGCGCGTGACGCCATCGGGAAGGGCATGGAGGCAGAGGTCCTGAGGGCAATCCTGACCGATCCCCTGGCCGAGATTCGAGAAAGGCAAGCCCTTGCCGGGCAGATCATCAACGGATTTCTCCCCGCTTCGAGGCCGGGAACAGGCGCGGCCTGCGACGGGGAAACCGCCGCAGGCCTGCTCAATCAGGCGGATGTGGATGCCCTGTTCGACGACACGGCCGGTTCGAGGATCCGGCCCTAGCGCCCGAACAGCCCCTGGACGCCGCCGCCGATCCCCTCCAGGGCGCCTTCGACCTCCCTGCGGACGCCATCGGTCGCACGCTCCACTTCGCGCTGGATCGCCTCGGTATCGGGGACAAGCCCCTTCAGATCGATGCCCGAAGCCGCGCCGGTGATCGACGAGGTCAGGCGATCCATGACCTGACGGGCAACATCGGCCATCAGGACACCATTTTCCTTTTCGCCGAGACCTGTCAGATGCAGGTCGGGGACGGGAAGGGGAATCCGCCTGCCTTGCAGCATGCCGGCGGACAGGGCCACCTGGGCATTGCGGATATGGAGATTCTCGATCACCACTTTCCGGCCCTCGGAAGGCGGCGCAGCTGCTTCCTGGGCGGGCCGGGCTCCCGGTGCGCCGGCGGCTGCCTGAACATTGTTCTGGATCGTCTGAAGATTGGAGCTGCCGCCGCCCAGCTCATAGATGATGTCGGGCCGGTCGATCACGATCTCCCTGATGCGGATGACATCGCTGCGGAGAGAGCCTCGGTCCACGATCACGCTCACGGTGCCGACCCTGAAGGCATGGCTGGTGTTGAAGCCGGCAGGGTTGCCGATCAGGAAATCGTTGATCGCGACGCTGCCGCCCCACAGCGAAGCCTGCACACCACCCAGCTCCACAGCGGTTCCCGTGTAGCGGGGCGCATAGGTCTCGACCCCGGATTTGACAAGCGTGCTGAAGGAAAAATAGAGGTAGGCGGCGATCGCGACCAGAAGCCCGATCAGGCCAAGAGCGGTAAAAGATAGAACCTTCTTCATGGTGGATGTCTCCCCTGAGAACCCCGGCGCCGGTCACCAACCGGCCCTGGGCAACCGCGCCCCGGCAGGCCGCCGCTCGCTGATTGCCCTTCAACAGTAGCGTTCGCAGGCGCAAGGAACAAGCGTCTCGCCCGTTGCCGATGCCGGGGTTGCGGGGGATGGGTCCGATTCTCCGATCATGACGTAGAATGGGCAGGGGTCGGGTCCGGAAGGCGCCGGCTCCCACGAAACTCTCTTGCACGTTCCCGGCACGCCCTGAAGGATGACCGGAGATGAGGACCCTGGCATGGCATCGGATCGGATTCAGGACATGACGCGGGTGGCGGTGATCGGTTCCGGGGCTGCGGGACTGGCGGCGTCCTGGGCGCTTTCTGCGCGTTTCGACGTGACCCTGTTCGAGGCGGAGTCACGTCTGGGCGGCCATGCCCATACGGTCATGGTTCCCGCCGCAAAGGATGGCGAGGGCTTTCCGGTCGATACCGGATTCATCGTCTTCAACAGGCTCAATTATCCCCGGTTCACCGCGGCCCTTGCGCAACTTGGCGTGGACAGCCACGAGAGCGACATGTCGTTTTCCGTATCCTGGAAGCAGGGCGCCCTCGAATATGCGGGGGGGGTCTGGGGCGGGCTTCTGGCCCAGCCTGGCAATCTTTTCCGGGGCGCGTACTGGCGGATGCTGGCTGATCTTCGCCGCTTCTACCGCAACGCGGTGCGCGACCTTCCGGAACTCGAATCCGGCACCGAGAGCCTTGCCGCCTATCTGGATGCCGCCGGCTATTCTTCCATCTTCCGGGACTGGCACCTGTATCCCATGGCGGCGGCGATCTGGTCGCAGCCGATGCAGGAGATCGGCGCCATGCCGGCGGCAACCCTGATCCGTTTCTTCAAGGCCCATGGGCTGTTCCTGTTCACCGGCAGGCCGCGCTGGCGCACCGTCTCCGGAGGAAGCCGCCGCTATGTGGAAAGGATCGCCGCCGCCGTTTCGGGACGGGTTGTGACCGCAACGCCCATCCTGAAGGTCGAACGCCGAAGGCCGGGGATTGTCCTGACCGATGAAGCGGGCGGCCGCCATGACTTCGACGCCGTGGTGATCGCCGCCCATGCCGATCAGGCCCTGGCGATGCTGGCGGATCCCGACCCGGAAGAGAAGGCCGTTCTGGGAGCCTTTTCCTACCGGCCGAACCTGGGGATCCTGCATGAAGATCCGGCCCTGATGCCCCGCCGCCGCCGGGCCTGGGCAAGCTGGAATTTCATGGCGCCCGAGGGGGGCGACGGGCCTCAGGGCGTGACCTACTGGATGAACCGGCTTCAGGCCCTTCCCACCTCGCGCCAGGTCTTTCTGAGCCTCAACCCTCCCTTCGAACCCCGTGCCGACCGGATTCTGGGGCGCTTTCACTACAGCCATCCGGTGTTCGATGCCGGGGCGATCGCGGCCCAGCCTCGCTTGTCCGGAATTCAGGGCCGGTCAGGAGTCTGGTATTGCGGAAGCTATGCCGGCTACGGCTTTCATGAAGATGCCTTTGCCTCCGGCCTTGAGGCGGCCCGCCTTCTGGGCGCGTCCTGTTCCCGGGGCTCGGGCGATGCTTCGGGCGGGGCAGGGTCATGATGGGCAGCGCACTCTATTTCGGGGTCGTCAGCCATCTGCGGCTCTTCCCGCGTCGTTACCGGTTGCGGCACAGGGTGTTCAGCCTGTTGCTCGATCTCGACGAGCTGGACAGGCTCGATCGGGACTTGCGCTGGTTTTCCCGCAACCGTTTCAATCTTCTGTCGTTCCATGATCGCGACCATGGCCCCCGTGATGGCTCCCCTCTCAGGCCCTGGGTCGAGGCGCATCTTGCCGAAGCGGGTTTGTGGCGGCCCGGTCTTGCGATTCGCCTTCTGTGCTTCCCACGGCTCTGGGGCTATGTGTTCAACCCGCTCAGCGTCTATTTCTGCGAGACCGGCGAAGGCAAGCCCGTTGCGATTCTTTATGAGGTTCGCAACACCTTCGGCGAGATGCATGGCTATCTGTTGCCGGTAACCGATCCGGAGGCAAGGCCGATCCGCCAGAATGCGGACAAGCGGTTCTATGTCTCGCCGTTCATTCCCATGGAGGCCCGCTATGCCTTCCGGGTTCATCCGCCCGGTGCGACCCTCGATCTTGTAATCAGGGATCATTTCGAAGGGCGTCCCGGCCTGGTGGCGAGACTGAAGGGAACCCGCACATCGCTGGATGATTCCACCATTCTTGGGGCGATCGCCCGGCATCCGCTGATGACCTTCAAGGTGATCGCGGCGATTCACTGGCATGCCCTGCGCCTGGTGCTGATGGGGGTTCCCCGCTTCCGTAAGCCCCTTCCGCCCGAGGAGGGGGTGAGTGGGCCGCACGTGAAACCGGGCGTTCCACCACCGGTGATCCCGGAGCGATCACGATCCGTAGAAGGATGAATCCGCGTTTCATGGTAGAGAATCCGGACCCCCTTGTTTCCTGTTCCCGGTCCGTCGCGGCCGAGGCCGCCGCTTCCCTGTTCGAAAGCAAGAAAGAGCGCGCAGCATGACCAAGCCTGAAGAGGCAACCCTTTCCACCGCCACGATCGCTCTAGATCCCATGGCCCTTGATTCCATGGCCCTTGATCCCATCGCTCTTGATCCCGACGAGGGGGGCACCCCGTCGCGCGGGCGGATCGATCTTGCGGGTGGCCGTCTTCGTTCTCTACTTTTTGCCCCGCTGGCCCGGGAAATCCGTTGTGGCGTCCTGATTCTGCTGACCCCCGACGGGGCCCGCTTCCGCTTTTCCGGTCCCAGGCCGGGTCCGGTCGCAAGGCTGGAAATCCGACGCTGGCGCGCCGTGGCGAAGATGCTGGTCGCAAGCGGCATCGGCTTTGCGGACGCCTATGCGGATGGCGATTTCGAAACCCCGGATCTTCATGGCCTGCTTCGGTTTGCCGCCCTGAACACCGGCCATGATGATCCCCGCCCGCCCGCCTCGCTGATCGGCCGGATCGCCGCGCGGATGCGCCATCGCCTGCGGCCCAATTCACGGGCGGGCAGCCGGCGCAACATCGCCTTCCACTATGATCTCGGCAACGGGTTCTACCGGCAATGGCTGGATGAGACGATGACCTATTCCTCGGCCTGTTTTGCGCCGGGGATCACCGATCTGGCCGAGGCCCAGAAGGAAAAGTACCGGCGGCTCATCACGGCTCTTGAGGCGAAGCCTGGCGATCATGTTCTTGAACTTGGCTGCGGCTGGGGGGGCTTTGCCCTGTTGGCCGCAAGGGAATACGACCTGCGCGTGACAGGGCTGACCCTTTCAAGGCGTCAGCATGCCCATGCCCTGAAAAGGGTCCAGGAGGCCGGGCTCGCCGATCGGATCGATATCCAGCTGTGCGATTATCGCGATTGCCGCGGCCAGTTCGATCACATTGTCTCGATCGAGATGTTCGAGGCGGTGGGCGAACGCTTCTGGCCGGACTATTTTCGCACTCTCCACGACCGTTTGCGCGAAGGCGGCCGTGCCGCGCTTCAGGTCATCACCATCGACGAGGCGCTGTTCGAGAACTATCGGCGTTCGGTGGATTTCATCCAGGCGCGGATCTTTCCCGGGGGCATGCTTCCTTCTCCGACGGTGTTTTCTTCGCGTGCGTCCGAGGCGGGGCTTGTCTCCCTCGCCCGTTCCGCCTTCGGTGCCGATTACGCCCGTACCCTGCGCCTTTGGGCCAGCCGCTTCGAGGAAAGCTGGACCAGCATCGCACCGCTCGGCTTCGATGAACGGTTCCGCCGCCTGTGGCGGTATTACCTGTCCTATTGTCGTGTCGGTTTCGAGGTCGGTTTCATTGATGTCTGCCACGAGATTCTGGAAAAGCCGCATCGCGGCCTGGAGGCGTCATGTCCGTCGATCCCGTAAGCCCCGAATCCCGGCCCGTTCCCCTTCGTGTCGAGACCCTTTTCGAGGGAAAGCGTGCCGCCACCGGCCTTGTCGAGGATCGTTTCGGCAGGATCTGGCGTCGTTTCACGGTGGTGATGGAAGGCCGCAGCGAGGGCGATGCCTTCGTGCTGGATGAATGGTTCGACTTCGATGATGGCGAAAAGAGCCATCGGATCTGGCGAATCCGCAGCCTCGAAGATGGCACCTATGAAGGCGAGGCCGCAGATGTCGAGGGCCTGGCCCGCGGCCGGGTCGAGAATGGTGTGCTTCGCTGGGCCTATCGAATGGTTCTGAAGATCGGCGGGCGCGAATGGAAGATCGCTTTCGACGACCGCATGTATCCGGCCTCCGATGGAACGCTTCTGAATATCGCCCGCATGCACAAGGGGGGTATCACGCTCGGGCGGATCACCATCGCCTTTCGCCCCCTGGCATGAACATCCTGACCTGAAGCTCCGGCTTCGCGAATCTTCCGCCCGGAATCCTGTTCAGGCTTCCGGGTTCATGGCAGCCCGGGAGGCGTGCCTTCGGCCGGGTTTGTTCCTTTGCGGCCGATTGCCTTCATCAGGGGCAGGAACAGGGCATAGGGAAGGATACGCAGACCCTTCATCATCCAGGTGAAGCGGCGCGGAAAGGTGATCTCGAAACGCCGCCCGGCCAGCCCGTGCAGGATGCGTTCGGCGGCGCTTTCGGCGTCCATCAGGAAGGGCATGGGAAAACGGTTCCGGGCCGTCAGGGGTGTGGCGACGAAGCCGGGATTGATCAGCCGCAGGCGAATCCCCTCGGCGCGAAGCCCCGGGGCCAGGCTTTCCCAGAGTGCGATCAGG
>JBJHAU010000117.1:0-7292 GCA_050480665.1 Alphaproteobacteria bacterium
CCTCATGACCGTGCCGGCAAGGCACAGGACAGATTCCAACAAGGACAGAGGAACCGACACCGCACAACGGCCGTCCCGGAACAGCCGCCGCTGAAACGATCCCATAAGGAGGAAACCGCCCGGAAACAGTGCAACCGGGAGGCGGATAACCCGCCAGACTTCGGCCCGAAATCCCTGTCATGGGGGCCGGGCCGGAAACCCCCTACAGGAGAAGCATGATGATCAAGTCAACAGGATTGGGCGTCGCCGCATTCGGCGCCATCGCCCTGGCCCTGGCCGGCCATGCCCCGCATGCCCAGGCCGCATTTCCCGAACGCGACATCACCTTCATGATCCCCTACGGCCCGGGGGGAGGCTTCGACACCTATGTCCGCCGCCTTGCTCCTGTCATGGAACGCCACCTGCCCAACCGGGTGAATGTGATCCCCCGCAACGTCGCCGGGGCTGGTGGCCGCAAGGCTCTGGCCTCGCTGTATCGCACACAACCGGATGGCTACATGATTTCCATCATGAACATGCCGGGGATGCTGCTGGACAAGATTCTCGGCGAGCCCACCAATTTCGATATCGACGCCTTCACCTGGGTCGGCCGGATCGGTGTGTCCACCTATGTTCTCACCGCAAGTGGCCGGGCCGGGATCACCCGGTGGGAAGATCTGAAGGGCATGGATCTGAAATACGCGATCACCTCCTGGAGTTCGGGATCCTACGTCTCGGGCCGGATTCTGGCCGAAGCCACGGGGCTGAACGTGACCTTCCTGCCCGGCTACAAGGGATCGGCCGACATTTCCCTGTCCATGGCGCGCGGCGATACCGAAATTTCCCTGTTCAACACCGCATCGGCGGCGCAATGGGCGGAAGGCGGCGATATCAACATCGTTCTCTCCATGGAACCGGAAAGCCCCTTCGAGAACGTGCCCTCTGTCGCGGATATCGGCTTTCCCGAACTCACCATGCTGACGGTGGATCGCTATGTCGCCGCCCCTCCCGGCCTTTCCCCCGAATTGACGGCGATCCTGTCCAGGGCGTTGCTGGATACGCTGAACGATCCGGAAATCCAGAAATGGGCCGAGGAAGGCAACCGCGAGATCAATCCCCTCGGCTCGGAAGAATCCGCGAAGGCTGTCCGGGAAATGGGCGAATTCTATGCCCGTTACAGCGAAGCGCTGGCGAAACGCTGAATCCCATGGCCCTGCGTCCCGGGATGGCCCGGGCGCAGGGCATCAGATCAGGGGCGTCCCTCGGGGCGCCCCTTCCTTTTGAAGGCCTCCTTGTTGCAGGCGTTGACTTTGAAGAGGTTGGCGTTGAAGAGGTTGGCGTTGAGGGGGGTGACGGTTCGCGCGCCGAAGGCGCCATGGTCCCATCACGAATCCTCATGACGAATCCGCAATCCTGCCCATGGCGGACAGGGCCCGGTTCCGTTCTCTGAAACCGGGTTCCCACCTGAACGAAGACAGGAGAGAGGATGTCCGGATCAGGCCTCGGCCATGGCGGGCGAGACCGTGTAACGGCGCAGAAGCCGCACCTCATCCGCCGGAAAATCGGTGCGGGCATGGTTGGTGCACCGATTATCCCAGATGAGAAAATCGCCCGGGGTCCATTGATGGGCATAGATGATGGCGGGATCCTCGGTGGCCGCAACCAGTTCGGCCAGCAGCGCATCGCCTTCATCCTCGGGCAGGCCGACAATATGGCGCGACATCAGGCGGCTGACGAACAGGGCAATCCGCCCCGTTTCATCATGGGGCCGGGCAATGGGATGCCGGGCGCGGCGACGCAGGGCTTCCGCCTCCTCGAAATCCTCCCTGTGTGTTGCATCCTGGAAATAGATGTTCTGAACCACAAGATCGCGAATCCGCGTCTTCATCGCCGGATCAAGACGGTCATAGGCCGCATAGAGGTTGGCGAACAGGGTATCGCCCCCGCGCGAGGGAATACGGATTCCGTAGAGGGTTGTCGCCAGATAGGGCATTTCCCTGTGGGCGCCATCGGAATGGAACTGCATGTCGCCATCGGGCAGGCTGCCGATCGGCTTGCCATTCTTGCGCACATTGGAAACCAGCATCACGCCGCGGCGGTAATCGTCCTCGCCATCACGCGTGTTCGGTTCACGATAATCGGAATCGGCACGACCGAAGAGTTCGCAGAAGCGAATCTGATCATCGGCGGAAATCTTCTGGCCGGGGAACACGAGAACCTGATGGTCAAGCAGGGCCTTGCGAATACGGGCCGCATCATCGCCTTCCTTCAGGTGACGCAGATCGGCCCCCTCGATCCGTGCTCCCAGAGGGGCATCCAGTGCAACAACCTCAACTGCCATCATGGCCTCCTGTGTCCTGTGTCATGTCCGGATTCTTCCGGATCATCCGGCTTCTGATCCTAGCATTTGCTGCATCCGGGGGCCAGTGCGTGACCCTTGATCGCCCGGCCCGGGCAAGATAGGCTGCACATCCCCCCCGGCCTCCTGTTCCAGGTCGCCCCCCTTTCGGGTCGTGCCGACGCAATCGGTGCGACGCCCCGTTCATGCGGAATTTCATCTTGGCCAGCCAGACGCTTTCCCCCATCGAAGACATTCTCGAAGATGCCCGCAAGGGTCGCATGTTCATCCTGGTCGACGACGAAGACCGCGAGAACGAGGGCGATCTGGTGATCCCTGCGGAAAAGGCCAATGCCGAGGCGGTCAACTTCATGGCCCGTTTCGGGCGCGGTCTGATCTGCCTGTCGATCGACCGTGACCGTGCCGACCAGCTCGGCCTCGAACCGATGGCCGCGCGCAACCAGACCCGCCACCAGACCGCCTTCACCGTCTCCATCGAGGCCCGGGAAGGTGTCACCACCGGGATTTCCGCTGCGGATCGGGCCCACACAATTTCCGTTGCCATCGATCCGCGCTCCAGCCGCGAGGCGATCGTTTCCCCCGGTCATGTCTTTCCCCTTGTCGCCCAGCCCGGCGGCGTTCTTGTCCGCGCGGGGCATACGGAGGCGGCTGTCGATGTTGCACGGCTCGCGGGCCTCAATCCCTCGGGCGTGATCTGCGAGATCATGAACGACGACGGCACCATGGCCCGCCTTCCCCAGTTGATGGATTTCGCAAGGACGCACGGGCTCAACATCGCCTCCATCGCCGATCTGATCGCCTATCGGCGGCGCACGGAAAAGATTGTCGAGAAAGTGGCCGAAACCACCATCAACAGCCGTTTCGGAGGCGCCTTCCGCCTGCATGTCTTTGCCAACCGGATCGAACCGGGCGAACATCTGGCCCTCACCCGCGGCGATCTCTCCGGCGAGGAACCGGTTCTTGTCCGCATGCATGCCCTGAACCTTCTGGGCGATGTTCTGGGCGACACCACCGCCAGCCCCTTTGCCGCCGGCGAAAAACGCGACCGGGCGACGGAGTTGCACGCCGCCATGGACATGATCGCGAAAAAGGATCGCGGGGCGATCGTGATCATCCGTGAAACCAGGCCCGATGCCCTGACCCTTCAGGTGCGGGAACGGGAAGGCAAGCCGCTGGAAAAGCCGATCGCCGAGCTGCGTCAGTATGGAATCGGCGCCCAGATCCTGCTGGATCTCGGGGTGCAGAGGATGACCCTCCTGACCAACACCCGGCGCGCCATCGTCGGACTGAACGGCTATGGCCTCACCCTCGTCGGCCAGGAGCCGATTCCCGTCTGAGCCATGGCCCTGAGGCCCTTCGTCCTCATGGCCGATGCTTCCTTGCGGCGTGCAGCCTCTTGAGGCATGCGGGAGGGCGAGTATCCATTGTCCCGTCACCCCCGGGTCGCTAGAATGGTCGGGTTGTGGTCATGAATTCACAGGGAGCAACCAGACTAATGGCGCAAGGCAGACGCGAAATCCTGAACCTCGCCCAGGGGCAAGACGTCATCGATATCGAGATCACACGCCATGGCAAGGGCGATCCCCTGATCCTTCTCTACGACGAGGAAGCCCGTGTTCTGGAAACCTCGCTTGTCGACCATCTCGCCGCCCGCCACGAGGTGATCGTGCTTTCGCCGCCGGGTTTCGGCCAGTCGGATCGCCCGTCCTGGATCGAGACCCCCGACGATCTGTCCTACATCATGCTCGACACGCTCGAGGCCCTGAACATCGGCCCCGCTCCGCTTCTGGGCTTCTCCCTTGGCGGCTGGCTGGCCGCGGAAATGGCCAGCAAGACCTGTGCCCCCTTTTCGCAGGTGATCCTTGTCGATCCCTATGGCATCAAGCCGGGCGGGCCGCTGGACCGCGACATCGCGGATATCTGGTTCCTGCCGGAAGCCCGGATCAAGGCCCTGAAATATGCCGACCCCGCCCATGGCGAAATCGACTACACCGCCTTCTCCGACGAGGTTCTGACGGTGATCGCCCGCAACCGGGAAAGCTTCGCCCGATTCTGCTGGAATCCCTATCTGCACAATCCGAAACTTCAGAAGCGGCTGCACAGGATCACGGTGCCGACCCTTGTCCTCTGGGGCGAGAAGGACGGAATCGTCACGACCGAATACGGCAAGGCCTTTGCCGCCGCCATTCCCGGCGCGCGTTTCGAGACCATCGCCGATGCCGGGCATTACCCGCATATCGATCAACCCCGGGCACTGGCCGAAGCCATCGAGGGCTTCATCGGCGAAAACCTGGCCACCGCCTGAGCGAGAAGGGAGCCGACCTCATGTATTGCTGGCACTTCACCGAAATGCCCTATCCCAATCTTCCCGATCTCGACACGGTGACATCGGTTCGCGTGAACCTGCCCAACAAGCATTTCGACCCGAAGCTTGGGGCGGATCTCTACAATCGCTATCTGGACGAGCATCTGATCGCCGACGATCTGGGCCTCAACATCATGCTCAACGAGCATCATCAGACGGCCACCTGCATCGATGTGGCAGCCCCGCTTTCGGCCGCGATTCTTGCCCGGCAGACGCGCAACGCCCGGATCTGCATCCTCGGCAACCCGATGGCCAACCGCGACGATCCGATCCGCGTCGCCGAGGAAATGGCGATGATCGACGTGATCTCGCGCGGGCGGCTCGATTGCGGTTTCGTGCGCGGCGTTCCCTATGAAATCTTTGCCGCCAACACCAACCCGACCCAGACCCTGGAACGGCTCTGGGAGGGGATCGACATGTGCGTCAAGGCCTGGACCACCCATGATGCCCCCTTCAATTTCGAGGGCAAGTTCTGGCACAAGAGGCAGATCAACATCTGGCCACGGCCCTGGCAGCAGCCCCATCCCCCGGTCTGGATCACCGGATCCTCGGACAAGGAAAACATCCGCGAGGTCGCGCGCCGCGGCTTCACCTTCGCCATGTTCCTTCAGCCCCACGAGAAGGTTAAGGAGATGTTCGACGCCTACAGGGAATCGACCATCTACGACGATCCCGAGGAGGTGCGACGCCACATCGCCTACATGCCGCTGGTGGCCACCGCCGACACCGAGGAAGAGGCCGAAGCCCTGGCCAAGAAGCTTTCCTGGTATCTTCATGCCAAGACCGAGCCGCAATTCCGGAACCCGCCGGGCTATGTGCCTGTGTCCTTCAATGTTCAGGCCCTGAAGGGCGCCTATTCCGGCCGCACCGATGCGGTGCGCCAGGGCGGGTTCGAATATCTCAAGGAACAAGGGGTGATGATCTACGGCACACCGGACCAGGTGTTCGCCCAGATCCAGCGCTTCTACGACCGTGTCGGCGGCTTCGGCCAGTTGCTGATGATGCAGCAGGCCGGCTGGCTTTCCCATGAGGAAACCGTGAAGAGCATGACCCTGTTCGCAAAGGAGGTCTATCCCCGGATTCGCGAGGAATACGCCTTCAAGCCTTCCAGGGCGGGCGCGGCGGCGGAATAGCCGCCCCTTGCCTTCCCACCCCGAACGGATCGAAGACCGCATGCCTCAGGGAAACGTGATCGAGATCGATGGTCTCGAGACCCATTATCTTGAAGCCGGAACCCGGAACGGCGAGCCCAGTGTCCTTCTGCTCCATTCGGCCGAGTTCGGCGGGGCAGCGGAATTGTCGTGGGAATACAATCTCGATGCCCTCGGCGCCCATTTCCATGTTGTCGCGCCCGATCATCTCGGTTTCGGACGCAGCGCCAAGATCTTCGATTTCAACGGCCAGTTCGATCGCCGGATCCGTCATATCCGCCGCTTCCTTGAAGTGATGGAGATTGCCGATGCCTATGTCATCGGCTCTTCCATGTCGGGGGGGCTCGCCCTGACGGTGGCCGCGCGCGACAGGCCGGACTGGCCGATCCGCAAGCTCGTTTCCTGCTCCGGCGGCGGCTTCGCCCCGGCCAATGAGGCCCGGGCGATCCTGAACAGCTTCGATGGCAGCTTCGAGCATATGCGCCGGATCGTCGAGGTGATGTTCGTCGATCCGAAATGGGCCGCAGATGATGCCTATATCCAGAGGCGCGTGGACATGGCCTGTCTGGAAGGCGCCTGGGAGGCCACCGCCGCCGCCCGCTTCAAGGCGCCGTTCCGGAAGGCCGGTGCATCTTCGGAACGGGCCCAGATCGATTACGGCAGGATACGCGTTCCCACCCTGATCATGGCGGGTGCCCACGATCCGCTTCGCCTTCCCGGTTATGGCCGGGAGCTGGCCGACGCGATCCCGGGGGCCCGGCTTCATGTGTTCGAAAACGCCGGCCATATGGGCAACATCGAATGCGCCGATGCCTTCAACCGGGAGATCATCCGCTTTTTCAAGGAGGAACCGTGAGCATCCCCTCAACGCCCCCGACCGCCCTTTCCCCAGTCAGCCGCGACACCCTGAGAGGCTTCGCCGGATCATTCGCAAGCGGGGTCACGGTGCTGACGACACGCGGCGATGATGGCCGCCTGTATGGGCTGACCATGAACGCGGTGTGCAGCGTCTGCCTGGAACCGCCCCTGTTTCTCGCCTGCGTGGCGAAGGATTCGGCGACCCTGCCGGTGTTGCGGAAAAGCGGCGTGTTCGCCCTGAATATCCTGGCCGAAGATCAGCAGACGGTCTCCAACACCTTCGCCTCGAAAGGCGATGACAAGTTCGCCGCCATCGCCCACCAGCCGGGCATTACCGGCTCCCCGGTGATCGAGGGAGCCCTTGCCAGCGCCGAATTCCGCATCACCGCAACCCACGAGGCCGGCGATCATGTGATCGTTGTTGGCGAAGCGGTGGCGGTCGCCACCTCCGAAGGGATTCCCCTCGGCTACTTCCGCGGAAAATACGCGAAGGTCGCAATCTAGGCCGATCCCGGAAAATCCGGCCCGTGCCCTGATCCCCGGCCCCGCACCAGGCCCCACACCAGGCGCGCCCGCGCCC
>JBJHAU010000118.1:0-7227 GCA_050480665.1 Alphaproteobacteria bacterium
CACTGTCATCGACCGCCTGTGGCCAGGAGTCGGCGATCGCCTGGCGGGCGGGATCGGTGTCATAGGTGACAGTGAAGTCGGGAACATGGCGGCGAATGGCGCTGGCCAGGTCTTCAGGCGTCAGGCTGATGGCGGCAAGATTGTAGGCGTTGCGGTGATTCAGGCGGGCCGGATCGGCGGCCATCAGATCCATGATCGCGCCGAGCGCATCGGGCATGTACATCATGTCGAGCCGGGTTTCGGGCGCCAGGTAACAGCGGTAATGCCGCTCTGGCGCCAGGGCCGCGTGGAACATGGCCACAGCGTAATCCGTGGTGCCCCCTCCGGGCGGCGCCGCGTGAGAGATCAGCCCCGGCAGGCGCAGGCCCCGGCAGTCGATACCGAAGCGATGGACGTAGTAATCGGCCAGCAGTTCACCGGCCACCTTGGTTACCCCATAGATCGTGGTCGGACGTTGCACGGTCAGCTGCGGGGTGTCGCGCCGTGGCGAGGAGGGGCCGAAGGCTGCGATGGAACTGGGAAGGAAAACGGCGCATCCATTCCGCCGGGCGGCCTCAAGCACGGCATGAGTCCCTCCCATGTTCACGGTCCAGGCGGTTTCCGGCGCATCTTCCGCCCTGACCGAAAGAAGGGCGGCAAGATGATAGATGGTCTCGATCCCCTGTCTGCGAATGAGCGCCTCCAGCCTGCCAGGATCGGTAACGTCGAGGGTCTCGAAGGGAACAGGGCTTTCCGCGCTCCCCGATTGGGGCCGGATATCTGAGGCCAACACCCGATCCGGGCCGTATCGTGCACAGAGGACAGGAATCAGCTCCGTGCCGATCTGGCCAAGGGCGCCTGTGACGAGGATGCGATGCATGAGCTCTCCTTCGCGGACCGCACCCCTTGCCGTGTCCGCCGATGGCGAGGCGGACCCTCGCCTGGCCGTGATCAACGGGCCGAAGGGGCGCGGGTCGGCAAAATCGCGGCTTAACCCCGAACGGTCTGGATGATACAAGACTTGCCGTTCCACGGCCAGAAATGGCCCGGCTGCACAGCGGAACGAAGGGTCGGCCCTCCGGCTGGCCGGATCAAGGGGGAGAGGTCATCCATGTCCGATATCGCCATCGCGCGCGCCGCCCGGCTTGTTCCTGTTCTGGATCTTGCCAGGGAACATCTCGATATCGATCCCGGTGATCTGATCCCCTATGGCCATCATGCGGCCAAGCTGTCCTTCGCCGGGCTGGAAGGTCTTGGCAGGCGGCCCGAGGGGCGTCTCATCCTCGTGACGTCGACATCGCCCACCCCGGCCGGCATCGGCAAGACCACCACAACCATAGGCCTTGGCGATGCCCTGAACCGGATCGGCCGCAAGACGGTGATCGCCTTGCGCGAGCCCTCGCTTGGTCCCTGCCTGGGCCAGAAGGGCGGCGCCCATGGGGGCGGTCGGGCACAGGTGGCCCCCATGGAAGACATCAACCTGCACTTCACCGGGGATATTCACGCCATCGGTTCCGCCAACAATCTTCTGTCGGCGATGATCGACAATCACATCTACTGGGGCAATGCCCTGGATCTTGATGTGCGGCGAATCGCCTGGCGCCGGGCCATGGACATGAATGACAGGGCCTTGCGCGCCTGTGTTTCCGGCCTGGGGGGCGCTGTCAACGGATTCCCGCGTGAGGCGCATTTCGATATCACCGCCGCTTCCGAGGTCATGGCGATCCTTTGCCTCGCGGAATCGCTTGATGATCTCGAACGCCGGCTGGGGGCCATACGGATCGGGGAAACACGGGATCGAAAGCCGGTCCGGGCCGCCGATCTTGGCGCGGCAGGCGCGATGACGGCCCTGCTCCGCACCGCCCTGCAGCCCAATCTGGTCCAGACCCTGGAAGGCACCCCGGCTTTTGTGCATGGCGGCCCGTTTGCCAACATCGCCCATGGCTGCAATTCGGTTCTGGCCACCCGGGCGGCGCTTCACCTTGGCGACTATGTGGTCACCGAGGCAGGGTTCGGCGCCGATCTCGGGGCGGAAAAGTTCTTCGACATCAAATGCCGCAAGGCGGGGCTTGCCCCTTCCTGTACGGTCCTTGTCACTTCGGTCGGGGCCATCAGGATGCAGGGTGGTGCGGCCCGGGACTCCCTCGACAGGCCGGATCCGGAGGCTCTCTCTCGCGGTCTTCCCAATCTTGTCCGCCACATCGACAATCTTCAGAAATTCGGGATTCCCGTCGCGGTGGCGATCAATCGTTTTGCCGGTGACAGCGAGGGCGAGATCGAGACCCTGATCGAAGCGGCCCGTGCCAGGGGGGGCGAAGCGGTGGTTTGCGATCATTATCAGAAGGGCGGGGCAGGGGCCGAAACCCTGGCCGAAGCCGTCCTGCGCCTGACGGACTCGGGCGTGTCCGATTTTCATCCGCTTTACGAGGATCACCTTCCCCCCCTCGAAAAGGCTCGCACCATCGCCCGAAGCCTCTATGGGGCGGCCGATATCTCGGCGTCTCCCACGGTGCAGGAGAAGTTCCGTAAGGCAGAAGCCGAGGGGTTCGGAGCCTATCCGGTCTGCATGGCGAAGACACCCTACAGCTTTTCCACCGATGCCACTGCCCTGGGTGCGCCCGAAGGGCATGTCGTGCCGATCCGGGATTTGCGAATCTCGGCAGGTGCCGGGTTTCTGGTGGCGATCTGCGGCGATATCCAGACCATGCCGGGCCTGCCCCGACAGCCTGCGGCGCTGCGCATCGGGCTGGACGAGGCCGGGCTCATTCACGGCCTTTCCTGAGTCCGGCGCCGTTTTCGGGTGTCATGCGGTTGGTGATGCGCTGTGGGTGTCACCTGTGGGTGTCACGCTATCGGTATCACCCTGAGGCCACGCACCCGGTGACCTGTCCTCAGCCGAGCCGGATTTCTTCCGTCTGGCGTGTCTTGCGCCCGGTATCCTCGGTCCACTCGAAGGTCATGGTGCCGCTTGCGACAGGGGCCACATGAAAGCGCAGATAGGGATTGGCAGCGAGGGAACGATGGAACCGGGCAACCAGCACCGATCCTTCCGGAAGGCTGGCCTCGAATCGTTCGATGATTCGTGTCGGGATGGGGTTGCCATGGCTGTCCTGTCGCAACCCGGTTTCCATGGGATGGTTGATCAGGGTCAGGATTTCGCCGGTCTCACCGGGCCGCACTCTCTGCGGGACCCTGATCCGGGCACGCATCTCATCGGCGGCCGCATAGGTTTCCGGGCGCATCAGGCAACCGCTGGTGGTGATGCGGATCATTCTTTCGGTGGCCAGAACCTCTCCATTCGCCTTGCGGGCAATGGCAATGACGGATTGGGATTCGTTCAGGCGGATGCGGGTGGCAATATCCGCCCTGCCGGATAACGGCGAAAGGCGCAGGGCAAGGATTTCCGGCGTCGGGTTGCGTGGGGCGAAAAGATGAATCTCGGTAACATGATCCTGGGCGGTCATCCTGCTGTCGACCCGCACGCTCACGCCGACGGAACTTCCATCCTCGGAGACGAGCGGCATCTCGAGAGCAATTCCTTCGCGACGCACCTGTGCTTTGCCGATCAGGGCGCGGGCCGATTCCAGCCGTTCCCAGCCCGGGCTGGCCTGGGCCAGAAGGCTGCGGGGAACGACCAGGGATGCGGCGGCAACCGATCCGAGAGCCAGAACCCTGCGCCGGGTAAGGGGTTGCGCCAGACCTGACCCGGAAGGCGAGGGCGAAAGGAAGGGAAAAGGAACGCGCATCGGGGGTCTCCATCAGGGGGATCGGCTCAGATCTGGTGACGCAGGGAAGGGGGCGCAAGCCTTTTTGCAAGCAAGGGGTTCTGTCCGCAGGATAAGGATCATGGGTTGTCTTGCGCCATGGTTCCGGGAAGCGGGGTGCCGGCTGCACACATCCCTTAGAGGGGGGGAAGCCGCAGTGGTCCGCGCAGGGCGAGCCATCCGCCCGCAAGAATCCCGAAGGCTGCGAGGAACGAGCCGAGGGCCAGGGTCGACAAACCGGTAAGCCCCTGGCCGATGGAACAGCCTAGGGCCAGCGCGCCACCGATTCCCATCAGCGCGCCACCGGCGAGGGAGCGCAGAAGCCTCTGAGGCGTGGGAAACCCTTCCAGTTTGAAGCTGGAGCGAAGAAGGGCGGCCACAAGCGAACCGAGGAAAACGCCGCACACCACTGCAATGCCGAAGGTGGCGGTCATCCCCGTGGCGATCATGGCGTAGTGGATGGTCTCGCTGATCGGCGCCACGAAGGAGAGCGAAGCAAGGGGAAGCGGATCGAAGGGATCGTCGCCAAGAAGGCCTGTGGCAAGCCATCCCGCGGGGATCAGGAGGCCGATGAGGATGCCTCCGATCTGAAGCCCGAGGCTGCGGCGAAATGCCTGGTGCGTATAGGCGAAGGCAAGGAGAAGTCCGCCAAGGGCCAGGGACGGAAGCAGGCGGGACAAGGCCTCGCCCGGCAGCACGCCAAGCAGCAGGGGGAGTGAGACAGGCATTCCCGCCGGCATGGGGGCAAGCTGGATCAGAAAAGCGCGGATCGGTGCAAGCACGCCCGTCAGGGTCATGGCCGCGGCAAGTCCCAGGGCGATCAGGACGACAAGGGAGCGCAGGTTTCCCTGTCCCAGAAGCACCAGGGCGCGGGCCCCGCATCCGTTCGCGGCGATCATGCCGTATCCGAACAGGATCCCGCCGAACAGCAGGGCCACGGCCGACTGGCCGGGAGCCAGCGCAAGGGCACCTCCAAGGCGAAGGATCCCGGCGGCCTCCAGCCCCTGGCTTGCGATCATGGCCACGGCAAGGGCCACAGCAAAGGCGCGTAATTGAAGCCCCGCGCCGGCCCCCTCGGCCTCGGAGCGGGCCCACACCTCGCGAAGGCCGCGGTTGAGGCAGAACCCGGTGATCTGCCCCACCGCCCCGAAGGCAAGGCCGATGGCGAATCCGGCCCAGAGGGCAAGCATGACGGGGCTCATGCCGGGATACCCCAGGGCACGGGGCAGGGCTTGAGAGGCCGCCTTCTAGGCGCGGGTGCCCCAGCTGTCCTGGGCAATGGCGTTATACCAGCCGACACCGTATTCAGCCTCCAGCTTGCGGAAATCGTCCGAGGCCTCGCGCGGGCTCAACCCTCCGGATCCCGGAACCTCGATGATCTTGCCGTCTTCCAGGCGATAGATGCCCGCAACCGAGACGCCGTAATCCGGGGCGATCAGGCTGTAGCAGGTGTTCGCCCAGGACGGCGAAGGTGTCTCGCGACCGGCCAGGGAGGCGACAATGGCTGCCGCCGCGACCTTGGCCTGGGCATTGGCGCAGAACCCGGATTTGGGCATCGGCGCAGCCACGGTCGCGTCGCCGACCACATGGATATCGGCAATCTGGGTGGATTCGAAGGTTCGGGGATTGATCGGCACCCAACCGCTCTCGTTCACCACGCCCGCCCGCTCGGCGATCACCCCGGCCTTCTGGGGGGGCACCACATTCAGAACGGCCCCCTTGTGGCGCGTGCCGAATTCCGTTTCCACCTCTTGCGCCGCAGCATCGACACGGACAACCTTGCCATCCTTCGACAGGGGAACCCATTCGATCATCTCGCCATAGAAGCGTTTCCAGCCATCGGTGAACAGGCCCTGCTTGGAGAAGGCATCCTTGGAATCGAGGATCAGAACCTTGGAGCGGGGCTTGTTGGTCTTCAGATAATGCGCCACCATGCTGGCCCGCTCATACGGGCCGGGCGGGCAGCGGAACGGATTGGGCGGGGAGGACAGGATGAACACACCCCCATCGGGCATGGCCTCCAGCTGACTTTTCAGAAGTCTCGTCTGTTCCCCGGCCTTCCAGGCATGGGGAACAAGGCGGCTTGTCTGCTCGTCATAGCCCTCGATGGCCTCCCAACGGAAATCGATTCCGGGCGAAAGCACCAGCTTGTCGTAGGGAAGCCTTGTGCCACCGGCGAGGGTGACGGATTTTCCGTTGCCGTCGATGTCGCTGGCCAGATCCTGCACGACCCTGACGCCCAGGCTTCTGAGCTCGTCGAAACCGTGGCCCTGCTGTTCGAAGGTTCTGAGACCTCCGAAATGAAGATTGGTGAAGGGGCAGGTATAGAATCGGCTGGCCGGCTCCACGAGGGTGACATCAAGGGCGGGATTGCCGCGCTTGAGATATTTCGCCGCCGTGGCGCCGCCGAATCCACCACCGATCACCACCACGCGACCGGCCGTGCCCTGGGCTCGGGCCATGCTGAAGGGCGCGAGACCGGTCAGTGCCGCACCCGCGGCGGTCCCGCCGAGAAGCGAAAGGGTCTGGCGCCGGGTGAAGGCCCGTTTGCCTGGCGTGACGCCATCGGGGCGGGCTTTGGGGGGAAGCGATTCGGTCATGTCTATTGTCCTCCGCCGGTCGGCTCGGTGGCCGGACGTTGCGAGAAATAGCGGGCCAGGGCGTCGATCTCGGCATCGCTGTAGCCTTTGGCGATCCTGTCCATCACGGTCACGCCAGGAATCGGCTGTTCGCTCCTGAAGGCACGGAGCTGGGCGCGCAGGACGGCTTCGGGCCGCCCGGCGATCGTGGGAACAATACCGGGCGAGCGGCCTTCTGTTCCGTGGCAGCTGGCGCAGGTGCCGGCAAGAACGGCAGCATCGGCGCTGCTGATCTCGGCATGGGAGATGCCGGGGGCCAGCATCAGCCCGAGTCCGAGAACCAGGCCGGCGAGGCGGGGGGAAGGGAAGGGGACCACGCATGGGCGTGATATGGATTGGGGATGTTTCATGTGCCTTCCTCTCTGTTCCGAAGGAGGATTCTGTCCAGCAACAGGATCAGCCTTGCATGACTGCAGCCTGTTTTAATATACATATTTTAAGTGTGATGTTTAATTTATAACACACTATAATGTGAAAATATGAGGCACGCAACAGGCTTGATGGCGGGCCTGTCACGGATCAGCCAGAACGGACCTGTCGTTGTCGGGGGTGGATGTCTCCCCCGTGGCGGCGAGGGGGATCGCCGATGCGGCGATCCTTGCTCCCTTGTGGAGCTGATCCATCATCCTGCGGCAGCGGCTGAGGTCGAGCAGAAGCGCATCGAGCCGATCAATGCCCATGACCCGGTTGACCCCGGCCCGCAGAAGATTCCGTTTGGCTTCCTGATAGGCCCGTTCGAAATCATGATAGGCCGCATCGGCGTCCGGCGCTTCGGGAATGGGATGCTCATCGCCCACGCGATCATGGAATGGGGATGGAGCCGCCAGAATGCGTCCGGCGACAGC
>JBJHAU010000119.1:0-7142 GCA_050480665.1 Alphaproteobacteria bacterium
TCGACCAGGACCAGCGGCGTGGTCATCATGCAGGGGCGCGAGGTCTTTCGTCATGCGGTCCAGCGTCTTTCCGGGGTGGTGCACGAGGCTCTCGAGGCCAACGCCCTTGATCCCGGGGATATCGACTGGCTGGTGCCGCATCAGGCCAATCTTCGTATTCTCGATTCCACGGCGCGGAAGCTTCAGCTTCCCACTGAAAAGATGATCGTGACCGTTGACCGCCACGCCAACACCTCGGCAGCCTCGATCCCGCTTGCCCTGGCCGAAGGGGCGAATGATGGTCGGATCAGGCCCGGTCATCTGGTGATTCTTGAAGCCATGGGGGCAGGATTCACCTGGGCTTCGGCCGCGCTTCGCTGGTAGCACCGAAGCCGGGGCGGCCTTCCGGGCAATTCGGCGGCACATAAAGCATTCCACCCATCCCTTTGATGTTGACCGTTTTTTTTCAAGGGTCTAGTTTGCCCTTGATTGGGGAGGACGTTGTCATGACGGACAACACGGTGACCCGCGCGCAGCTGAGCGAGGCGGTCTATCACGAGGTCGGATTGTCGCGTAACGAATCCGGAGATCTGGTCGAGGCCGTTCTTCAGGAGATCAGCGATGCCCTGGTTCGCGGGGAAACGGTCAAACTGTCGTCTTTCGGCAGTTTTTCCGTCCGGGAGAAGGGCAAACGCATCGGGCGCAACCCCAAGACCGGCGAAGAGGTTCCCATCCTGCCCCGGAAGGTTCTGGTTTTCAGGGCTTCCCATGTTCTGAAGGACATGATCAACGGTCTTCTGCCCAGGGATTCGGGAACGCACCCGGCCGGAATGGCAGAGGAGGAAAAGGACAGAGCCTAGATGCCCGACATTCCCGGGGAGTCTGGCGCATCGTCTGGCGTATCTTCCGAAAAGACCGATGCCAAGGCTCCGGATATTTCCCCGGCAAGGGGACGCAAGGGCAAATCGGCCCAGGCCTTCTCCACCATCAGCGAGGTGGCGGAGGCGCTGAATGTGCCGCAGCACGTCCTGCGCTTCTGGGAAACCCGTTTTCCCCAGATCCGCCCGCTGAAGCGCGGCGGTGGTCGGCGCTATTACCGCCCCGAGGATGTGGCGCTTCTGCGCGAGATTCGCAGCCTGCTCTACAGCGATGGCTATACCATCAAGGGGGTTCAGAAGCTGTTGCGCCAGGGCCGTGGCGCAAGGAGCCGATCTGTCGGATCTTCCACCGACACATCGAAGACCAACACGTCGATGGAGGAGGCCGAGGCCGGCGCTCTCGCTCCGCAGCCGGATGTCCGCTCTGATTCCGCTGCCGGGGACGGCCCCGACACGCCGGATAGGAACGCTTCCGGCCATCAGGCGGATCGCTTGCTGATCCGTGAGGCAATCGATGAGCTGACCCGCCTGAAGAGATTGCTGCATGAGGCCCGGTCCCGGCCGCATGGATGATTGCAACTCCACAACCGGCAAGCTAAAGTGCGCGCCACCTGTCGGAGCGTAGCGCAGCCTGGTAGCGCACTTGACTGGGGGTCAAGGGGTCGTGGGTTCGAATCCCGCCGCTCCGACCACAGGTGCCTTTCCCGTCAGGGGAGGGATTTCGGCCTTCTTCGCCCCTCATTCCGGTCGGAACGGCCGAGGATCTCACGGTCGACATCGCAAGCGTCAGCGCCGTGGCGAAGCCAGGGATCGAAAGATCCGGCGGCCGCCCCATTGCGTAAGATCGAGGGATGCCGCCATGGTGCCGGGTTTCGACGCCATGCCGCCCGAATTGCCTGCCGATGGCGGTTTTCCGGATGGTTTTCCCGGACCGATTTTCAGGTCGGCTTTCTCCACCCGATCTTTCCACCCTCTCATCACCGATCATTTCACTCCGAGGAGGTTCGACATGCAAAAGGCTGCCATCATCGGGCTTGGCTCCTGGGGACAACGGCTCGTGCGTGCGGTTCAGGGCAAGAGCGAGTCCCTTCAATTTGCCCGGGCCGTGACCCGGACACCGGCCAGGGTGGAAGCCTTTGCAAGAGAGCATGACCTTGCCGTGAGCGATCGTCTGCGCGATGCCCTTGATGATCCCGCCATCGATCTCGTCGTCATTGCCAGCCCGGCAGCCCAGCACGGTCCGCAGGGCCTTGCCGCGCTGAATGCCGGAAAGCCGACCATGATCATCAAGCCGCTTGCCCTCGGGCTGCGGCAGGCACGGATGCTGCTGGCGGAATCGGAAAAGCTGGGGGTTCCCCTCGTGCTCGGCTACAACCGCGGCTTCTTCCCCTCGACGATCGAACTCAAGCGGCGAATCGCCGCCGGCGATCTGGGCGTTCTGGTCCATGCCGAGGGCAGTTTCTGCACCGACCGTTTCCTGCATCTTTTAGAAGGAGACTGGAAGGCCGATCCCGCCCAGAGCCTGCCGGGTTCGCTCGCCGATCACATGCTTTACGACATGATCAATGTCTGCGGCCCCGTGGCGGAAGTGCATGCGATGGCCGCCCATCGCATCGTCAGCAACGGCCTGCTGGATACCACCGCCGTGGTGCTTCAGTTTCGCGAGGGGATCACCGGGCTTCTTTCGGCGGTCGGGGCCACTCCGGACTATCATCGGCTGGCCTTTTTCGGCGAAAAGGGGTGGGGCGAGGTGCGCAGGCCCGACAGCCTTTCCCTGAAAGCCGCCGGTGAAGAAGTGGCCGAGCTTTCCTTCGATCGCATCGACTGCGAAAGGGCGCAGCTGGAAGCCTTTGCCGAGGCCATCCATCGTCACGGTCACTATCCCGTATCCCTTCCGGAATCGGTGCACGCGGTTCAGGTTCTCGAAGCCATGGCCCTGTCCGCCAGCGAAGGCCGGGCCGTTTCCATCACCTGATCATGGGAAGCGTTTCTACCCGCCACCTCTTGACATCGCCCGTCGCCCTTCCAAGATCGGTATTGGCCCTATATCCATAAAATCATTATGGCCATTTTCATGACCCATCTTCATGACCGTGGCGGAGCTTTGACCGGGGCTGTTCCCGGCGGATCTGCACGGTTCGCAACAGAGCGGGAGAGCACCATGGAACATGATCGAGAGACTTCGAAGTCCGTGAACCTGCTTGGCGGTCGTGATCCCCTGCACAGTCTGTGGCGTGGGATCGATCATCTGTTCGAACAGGTCACGAGCCGATCCCTCACTCCGCCGGACAGCGAGGCCGGACCGCTTTCGGCCCTTCCTGCGGGGGGAATGGTTGCGCCGCGTGTGAACATCGCGGAAAGCGAAACCGCCTTCGAGATCACCGCCGAACTTCCCGGGATCGACAAGAAGGATGTCAGGATCACCCTCGATCACGGGCTTTTGACCCTTTCCGGGGAAAAGCGCGATTCCCGCGAGGACAAGACCAGGGACTATTACCTGAGCGAACGCAGCTACGGCATGTTCCGGCGCCGCTTCCGCATCCCCGAGGGCATCGTTGAGGACAAGATCAAGGCGGAATACGACAAGGGAGTTCTGACCGTGACCCTGCCGAAGCAGAAGCCGGGCAAGGGGACGGACAAGGGACGTTCGATCCCCATCAGCTGAACAGGAGGGATGCGGGCGCCGGAAACGCCGAAAGGCGACGGCGCCCCGCCTTCGCGGCGTCATTGCGCCATGACGCCCTGTTGCGCGGCAGGGGGGTGTTCTTCCCTTCAGCCCCTCAGCCCCTCAGTTCGATCATTTCTCCGTCCGGTCCGGCGTAAAGCGCGCGCCTCATCCGTGTTTCATGGCCTCTCGCCGTGGTCAGGGGGCGGGGTTCCTGTGTCTGGCGAACACCCTCGGCGGCAAGATGAAGGACGGCGGCATCCATATCCGACGTGGCAATGGCGAAATGCATCCCGGACATGGTTTCACCGGTTTTTTCCGTCAGTTCCAGCACGGCATTGCCAAGGCCAAGATAGATGATGGCGCCTTGTGGTCGTTCATGGGTGGAAAGCCGGGAGAAGCCGAAACAGCGCTGGTAGAAAGCCGCTGAACGCTCCGCATCGCTGCAATGGACGGCGACATGATCGATGGTGGTGAACATCCCGGTTCTGGACTCCATCTCGTGGCCGTGACGAAAACGGGATCGGCACAGGGCAGGGCGGGGTGATCTTGCGGATCAGTCCCGGATATCCTGAAGGAACCAGTCGGTCGGAATCTCGCGGCCAAGCCCCCGTTCTTTGGCCTTGCGATAGACCACCTGTCCGACGGCGGAAAACTGAAGCCCCTGATTGCCGACATTCCGGTAAAAGGTGACCTGGTCGCGGCGGGTCCGTCCCTTGGCCTTTCCGGAGACAAGATCGGCGAAATCCGGATAGCTGCCGCCCTTGCCGCGATCCTTGAATTCGGGATCGTCGCCGCCGAATCCCGGCTCGGGGTTCTTTTCCGGAATCCGCTTCATCTCTTCGGTTGTGCCACCGATGAAGGCGGCGGGGGAAAGGCCCCGTTCAGCCTGGAAGCGCTCGGACTGTTTCATCTGAAGCCCGGCGGTGCCCTGACGGATCACCACATCGAAGCGCTGGGCGGCAGCATCGGGCATTTCCCTGCGGCCAAGATTGGTGACATGCATCCCGGGCTCGATCCAGTCGGCATCGTAAACCGGCTTCATGGAATCGGTGCAGGAGGAGAGGATATCGGCCCCCTTCACGGCCTTTTCCGGGCTGTCGACGGCGATCACCTCGATTCCCAGCTCCCGCGTCATTTCCTCGGCATAGGCTTCGCGGTTGGCCGCGGTGGGGCTGTAGACCCGGCATTGCCGGATATCGCGCACCGCCTTGAAGGCCTGCAGGAAGGTGCGGGCCATGCCGCCGGAGCCAAGCATGCCGACGACGTGGCTGTCCTCACGGGAGAGATATTTCACTCCGAGACCGGCGCCACCGCCCACACGCATATGTTGCAGATGCCCATCGTTGATGAAGGCGAGCGGTTCGGCATTCTCGGTCGAGATCAGAAGAATCAGCCCGCAATAGGTGCCGGGCTCGCGGCAGTATTTCTCTTCCGTCCAGTTGCCGTTCTCGTCCTCGGGCCAGTGGATGATGTCCGATTTCATGCGGATAGCGAAGAAGCCGTCATTCGCCCCTTCCATCGTGCCCCAGCGGTAATAGCCATCATCGCGCTGGCAGGGGAAATACATGTCGATCCGGGGACGGTGAATGGCCCCGCCGCTGGGCAGCTTCTGGAAGGCCTTGTCCTGGGCCTCGATAACCTCTTCCATCGTCAGCAGTTCGGCGACCATGTCGTTGTTGATGAGCAGCATAAGCCTTCCCCGTTGTTGATGATCCAGCGGCCCGGCCCATTGCGCCGGATGGTTGCCGTTTCTGGCATGGGACTGTAAGGGGTGAGGGGGCATGGCTCAAGATTCATCGGACCGGACGGGGGATTTCATGACAGCGAACGGCATCGGGAGGCAGGCTTGACGGCCCCGGTCAGGGGTGCGTTGTGGATGATCGCGGCGGCGGCCTGGTTCTCGCTGATGACGGTTTCGGTGCGCGAGCTGGCACCGATCGCCGCTTCCCAGGTGGTGTTTCTGCGCAGCCTGTTCGGCCTGTTCATGGTTCTTCCCTGGCTGAAACGCCCTGAAGCCGGGATTTTCCGCCATCCCAGACTGCCCTTGTTCGGCCTGCGGGCAATCTTCAGCTACGGCGCCATGCTCGCCTGGTTCTATGCGATCCAGCATGCGGTTCTGGCCGATGCGGTCGCTCTTCAGTTCACCCTGCCGCTGTTCACCATCCTGTTTGCCATCATCGTCTTCAAAGAACCGGTCGGACCGCGCCGCTGGGCGGCGACCCTGATTGGCTTCGCCGGTGCGCTGATCATCGTGCGGCCGGGCTTTGCCGAACTGAATCCGGCCACACTGGTGGTGATTCTTTCTGCCGCGCTCTATGCCGCCTCGAATATGGTCATCAAGGTGCTGTCCAGAACCGAAACGGCGGCAACCATTGTGTTCTACCTGCACATCCTGACCTTGCCTCTGGCGCTGATCGGCGCCATTCCCGCGTGGATCTGGCCGGAGGGCACGGACTGGGCCTGGATTCTCGTGCTTGCGGCCTCGGGCAGCCTTGCCCATTACTGCTTCACCCGTTCGCTGGCCACGGCGGATACGGCGGTGGTGATGCCCTTCGATTATCTGAGATTGCCGATGCTGGCGGTGGCTGCCTACATCCTGTATCGCGAGATCCCGGAAATCTGGAGCTGGCTTGGCGCCGCAGTGATCTGTGCCTCCACCTTCTACCTGCTTCGGCGCGAATCCCGTCTGGCCCGCGAGCGAGCGCTGGCATCGGCCCAGGCCGCATCATCGCAAGGGGAAAACAGGCGCGGGAAGGAAGGCAGGAACAAAGAGAAGGGCTAACGGGAACCCGGAAGGGAGGGATGATCTTCCTCGCCCAGAACGGCGGCGGCCCGGCCCTCATCGGTCAGTCTGCAAACCAGCCAGTCCGGCTTCAGGGGATTGCGAAACCAGGGTCTGGCCCAGCCATGATCGATGCAGGACCGCACTGTCCGTCGAGGCACTTTCTGGCCGAATTCGTCGAACAGGGGCAGCTTGCCGCCCGGCTGGAGAAGACCACGCCTCAGCCACTGACGCTGCACATCCGTGGGGGCCGGTTTACGGGCTCCATCGGGGCCCGATGCGTTGCTGTTTGCTGCGTCCACGCCGCTCCCGGGTTTCCCCGGGCCTCCCTCGGCCGGAATGAACGACCATTCTATCCTGAGGGAAAGACGCTGTCACGCTCTTGAGGGAAAGGTGATTTTACCCCTGGCGCAAGGGGCAGGAGGGAAGGGATGACCCCATGAAGCGAAGGCGCTAGACTTTTGCCATGATTGCTCCCATGTCTGCTCCCATGCCTACTCCCATCTCCGTGGTGCTGCTCTATGTCACGACGGCCGATGCCGATGCGGCCCGAAGCCTTGCCCGCACCCTTCTGGAGGAAAGGCTTTGTGCCTGCGCCAACATCCTGCCCCGAATGCTGGCCCTCTATCGCTGGGATGGCATGATGCAGGAAGAGTCCCAGGCGGTTCTGATCGTCAAGACCACCGCCGCGCTTGCCGGCGCCGCACGGGAACGTCTTGTCGAACTTCATGCCGACAGCCTTCCCTGCGTTCTGGAATTGCCCGTTCAGGGAGGCCATCAGCCCTTTCTGGAGTGGGTTGGCGGCGAAACCGGGCAGGGCTGAGAAGGAAGCGCG
>JBJHAU010000120.1:0-7137 GCA_050480665.1 Alphaproteobacteria bacterium
CTCCGAAGCGATGGGCTTTCACAAGACCGGCCACAAGACGGGCGAGAGGGCGGCGCCCGGCAAGGGGGCCTGAACCTTGAAACCGGCGGCGGATCGAGACGGGAATCAAGGTTAACAGAGTATTCAGGGTCTTGATGCAGGCTGGCGACGGTTGGCATTCATTCAGGATCCGGGCGACCTCTGAGCCATGAGCAGCGATCTTTTGAAGGCGCGTCCCTCTCTTGTGCAGGAGGCTGCGATCGGCATGGTCGCCGTGGATTCGGCCCAGCGGATCGTTCTGTTCAACGGCGAGGCCGAACGCCTGTTCGGCTATCGGGCGGAAGAGGTTCTGGGCCAGCCCCTTGATCTTCTGGTTCCCGCAGCCTCGCGTGCCCGCCACCGGGAGCTCGTCACAGGCCTTGCCGAGGGTGCCCTGCATGCCCGCCGGATGGAGGGCCGCCCCGCGATCCGCGGGCTGCGCAAGGATGGCGGAAGCTTTCCCGCGCGGGCTTCGATCAGCAAGGTTCGGGTTGACGGTGAAACCTGGATGCTGGCCGTGCTGCGGAACACGGCGGAATCCGGCTTTCTGACCGAGGAGCCCGAGATCGCCGCGCATCTCACGACGTTGCTTGCCGATCAGTCGGGCCTTGGGCTGGTGGTCTGCGATCCTTCGGGGGAAATCCTCAAGGTGAATCCCGGCTTCAGCAGGCTGATGGGCGAATCCCCCCTGAACTTTGCCGGGAAGCCCTTTGTCCAGCGGGTGGCGGCGCCCGATCGGGCCATGGTGAAGGGCCTGATGACCCAGGCCCTGGATCGGGGCGGGTTCGGCCCGCTGGAAGCAACATTGATCGCTGCCGGCAAACGGCCGCTTTCGGTCCGGTTGCACGGGCATGTGGCGCGGGGGGAGGAGGGCGACCAGCTCTGGGTGTCGGTGGACGATATCACCGCCCGGAAGGAGGCCGAGCGTCTCCGCGACCGGCTGGCTCATGCCCAGCATGTCGCCCGGATCGGCAGTTGGGAACTCGATCTTGCCAGCGGCGAGGTCTGGTTCTCGGACACGATCTACAGCATCTGCGGCCTCGATCGTGCCACCCGCGTTCGCAATCTCGAAGGGGCGATGGATCTGGTGCATCCCGAGGATCGGGAATCGGTGCGTGACGGCATTGCCCGGGCGACCGCCGAGCGCACCCCCTGGGCCATGCGCCACCGGGTGCTTCGGCCTGATGGGCTGGTTCGGATCGTGCAGCAGCGGGGGGAAATTTCCTATGGGTCTAAGGGCGAACCCCTGAGGATGCTTGGCACCTGCCAGGATATCACCGACCGGGTGCACATGGAAAACCGCCTGAACGCGGCCCACCGCGATGCCGCGCTGGTGCGTGACCGGCTGAACGAGGCCCAGCGGGTAGCCCGGATCGGCAACTGGGAATGGGATATCGCAAGCGGCAGCTTGTGGTGGTCTGATGAGGTCTATCGGATCTTCGGCTACCGGCCGGGGATGATCCAGCCGAGCTACGAAACCTTCCTGTCCTGGATTCCCGACGAGGATCGCGTCAGGGTTGAAGCCGCCGTGGCCGAAGCGCTGCAGGATCATGAACGCTCCTACACCGTTCGCCATCGGATCGTGCTGCCCGATGGCCGGGAGGGAATGGTCGAGGAGCGCGGCAGGGTCTTCTTCGAAGACGATGGAACGGCCGTGCGCATGATCGGCACCTGTCAGGACATTACCGAGCAGATGATTCTCGAAAACCAGCTGCATCAGGCGCAGAAGATGGAGGCGGTCGGCCAGCTGACTGCGGGGATCGCCCATGATTTCAACAATCTTCTGGGCATCGCGATGGCCAACATGGAGCTTCTGGAAGAGCGCCTGCCCGCCTCGGATCCGGCTCGCACCCTTCTGGAACCGGCGCTTTCCTCGATCCGTCGCGGGGCACATCTTACCGGACGGCTGATGGCCTTTTCGCGGCAGCAGGACCTGGCGATGCAGGCCGTGGCGCTTTCCCGCCTGATTCCTGAAACAGAGGTTCTTCTGGCGCGAAGCTGTGGCAAGGCCGTCAGACTGGAAACGGTGCTGGATCCGGGCCTTCCGGCCATCTGGACCGATCCCGTGCAGCTTGAAACGGCGCTTCTCAACCTTGCCATCAATGCGCGCGATGCCATGGCAGGCAGGGGCAGCCTGATCCTCATGGCCCGCGATTGCGGGACACCCCGTCTGCCCCGTGCAAGGGAACCGGGCACCGCGCACCCCCTTCCCGGGTTTCCCGCCGAATTGAGGGGTTCGGAATCCGGCTTTGTCTGCATCTCGATGATCGATTCCGGGCCCGGCATGTCGGCCGAGGTTCTGCGTCGCGTTCTGGATCCCTTCTTCACCACCAAACCGGCTGGCCAGGGGACAGGCCTTGGTCTGTCCATGGTCTACGGGTTCATCCGTCAGTCGGGGGGAGCCATGACCCTCGAAAGCGCGCCCGGCAAGGGAACAGGCGTGCACCTGTTCCTGCCTCATGCCCCGTTGAACGAGCCGGACCAGGCGACGGCCTGAGCCGGGGCGGGGCGATGTTCCCGGCCTGTGACAACCGTGCTACAAACACGGCGGAAAAGAACAACCCACCAGGCGAGGCCGCCCCTTCATGCTCACCCCCAAAAGTCCTGCGACCACGGGGTTCGCCCCGATCAGGCGCGTCTTCACCCATCGCAACTACGCCTGGTACATGGGGACGATGGCCCCGGCGCTGGTGACCATCTGGATGCAGCGTGTCGGGGTTGGCTGGCTGACCTGGGAGTTGACCGGTTCGCCGATCTGGCTTGGCATCATCGCCGCCGCCGATCTTGTGCCGATGCTGATTCTCGGGCCCTTGGCCGGTGCCGTCACCGATCGCAGCGATCCCCTGCGGCTTCAGAAGATCACCCAGTGGCTGACCCTGGCCCAGGCGGCGGTACTGACCTTCCTGACCTTTACGGGGCTGATCACCATCTGGATCCTGCTGGTTCTGGCACTGTTTCTGGGCGTGGTGCATACGCTTGCCTCCACCGCCCGCCATGCCATCGTGCCCGCCACGGTGCCGCATGCCGAGGTACCGACCGCCGTGGCCGTCGATTCGGCCCTGTTCAACGCGTCCCGCTTCATCGGACCGGCGCTGACCGGGGTGGTGATTCCCCTCGTCGGGGTTGGCGGCACCTTCGCCGCCAACATGCTGGGGGGATCGATCTTCCTGTGCGGTCTCTATGCGATGCGCATGGCATCGCCGAAGCGCGAGGGACGCGGGCGGCGGAACCTGTTCGGTGATGTGGTGGAGAGTTTCGGCTATATCCGCGCCCATCCCGGGATCGGTCCGCTGTTCTTCATGGCTGCGGTGATGTCGGTCCTGATCCGTCCGATCCAGGACATGCTGCCGGGCTTCGCCGGGGATGTCTTCGATGCCGGCGCCGTGGGGCTGGCCTGGCTGACCTCGTCGATGGGGGTTGGCGCCATGCTGAGCGCGACATGGATCGCCATGCGGGGGCGGGTTGCGGGGTTGACGAACATTGTGCTGATCGGCGCTGTCGGCCTGTCATTCTCGGTGATCGGCATGGTGGCCACCGGCTCTCTTGCCATTGCCGTGGTGTTTTCGGCCCTGGCCGGATTGTTCTTCACGCTGATGTCCACCGGCATGCATGCGCTGATCCAGTCCTCGGTGGACAACACGCTGCGCGGGCGGGTGATGGGGGCCTATACGCTTGTCTATCGTGGCTTGCCGGCCATCGGTGCCCTGGCGGTCGGGGTCGCCGCCGAATGGGCAGGGCTGCGCCTGACCTTCGCGGTGGCAGCGGTGATCAGCCTTGGCTTCTGGGTCTTTTCCCTGTCGCGGCAGGGTAGCATGCGGGCAAGCATGGAAGGGGGCGAACCCCCGGTCAGGCGGGCGTGAATTTCGGCAGGCTGACCCCCTCGGCGACATCCTCGAACACGACCCGCACCGGCATGTCGCAGACCACCTTGTCCGGCGCGATGCCGACAAGGCCGCTCAGAATGCGGGGGCCTTCTTCCAGCGCAATGATGGCAACGGTATAGGGAAGCTCGCCCTCCCAGCCCTTGTGATAGAGCCTGTGATAGGTGACGAAGGAAAAGATTCGTCCCCTGCCGGAGACGTCCTGCCATGTTGCCTCATCGGAGCCGCATTCCGGGCACACCGGTGAGGGCGGGAACCGGGTGGCGCCGCAGGCGTTGCAATGTTGCAGAATCAGGCGATGCTCCGCCGCAGCCTTCCAGAAGGGGACACTGTCGGCGGTGGGGTGGGGAAGCGGCTTCGCCGTTTTCGAGGTGGCCGTGTCGGTCATGTCGCGGTTCCCAGGATCAGGGTGGAATGGCATACGGTGTTTCCCCCGTGGCCCGACACAAGGCAGGTTTCCGGGGCCTTCAGGGCTCGTTCGCCGGTGAGCGTGCCCTGAAGCTGGCGCACACCCTCGACAATCTGAAGCATGCCTTCGGCATGGGCTTCGGAAAGCTGTCCGCCGGAGCTGTTGGTGGGCAGGGCGCCCTCGCGACGGAGCGCCCCGGACGCAACGAAGGGGCCCCCCTCGCCCTTCTTGCAGAAGCCATAATCTTCGAGCTGGGTCAGAACCATGTAGGTGAAGCAGTCATAGATCTGGGCGCAATCGATCGATTCGGGCCCAAGGCCGGCCATCCGGTAGGCGCGTTCCCCGCTGGGGCCGGCGGCGGTGCGGATCATGTTGTCGCCATCGAACCAGCCACGCAGGTTGTTATGGGTGCCAAAGCCCTTGATCAGCACCGGCCGTTGGCGCAGATCGCGCGCCCGCTCCCGTGAGGTCACGATCACCGCACCGGCGGCATCGGAACGAAGCGAACAATCCAGCAGGCCGAAGGGATCGACGATCATCCGCGCTTCAAGGTAATCGGCCAGGCTGAGCGGCTTGTGCTGCATCTGGGCGGCCGGGTTTCGGTTGGCGTATTCGCGGAAGGCCACGGCGATATGGCCGAACTGTTCGCGCGTCGTGCCAAAGGCATGCATGTGCCGTCTGGCGCCGAAGGCGTGCATGGCCGGGGCTCCGAACAAGCCGTATTCAGGGCCGAACTCGCCGGAATCCATTTCCGACGACCGGGTGGATTGGCGCAGCTGGGCCTCTTTGCTGGCGTGGCTTCGGGCCCAGGCATCGCGGCCGTAACCACAAAGAACGGTGGTGGCAAGCCCGGCTTCGATCGCCATCACGGCAAGGATGACCGAGAGGATCTGGCTGGCGCCGCCATTCGCGGTGGTGGTGGAGAATCCTGCGTTGATTCCCAGGCGTTCTCCAAAGACCTGATGAAAGGTGTAGATGTCGTCCGGACCACGAACGAGAAGTCCGTCGATATCCCCGACCTTCAGGCCGGCATCGTCAAGGGCAGCTTTGGAGGCTTCGGCCAGAAGCCCCAGGGCCGAGACCCCCGGAACCTTTCCAAGGCGCGAGGTTCCGGCGCCGACAATGGCGTAGCGGTCACGAAGGTGGGTTCCAGCGTCCATCCCGGGTTGCATCACGGCTTTTCCTTCTTCGGCGGGGTGGCCTTGATCCAGGCCGCAATCTCGTCGTTATGTTCCCCGTGGTTCGGCGCGGGGCTGGTGATGGCCATGGGTGTCCCGGAAAGATTCACGGCACCGCTGACCAGCTTGATGCTGCCAAGCTTGGGGTGCGGCAAGGTTTGCACCATGCCGAGGTGGCGCACCTGGGGATCGTCCAGCGCCTCATCCAGCGTATAGATCGGCGCGCTTGGCACATCCGCCGCCCCCAGAGCCTCCAGCCAGTGATCGCGCGGCTTCGTGGAGAAGACGGCCTGGAAGCCCTCGTGCAGAAGGTCGTAGGCCTTGCGGCGATCCGCCTTGGTCTTGAACCGCGGATCCTCGATCCATTCGGGATGCCCCGCGGTTCGGCAGAGGCCTTCCCAGAACTTGGGCGGAGACGAAAGATGTACGACAAAGGGCTTTCCATCCCCCGCGACAAAGGCATAGACCTGCGCCGTGGCGGTTCGGGTCTTGCGGCGGGGGATCTTTCCTTCCTCGAAATAGCGCGCCGCGTTTTCACCAAGAAAGGCAAGCGTGGCCGCAAGAAGCGATGTGTCCACCCGTTGTCCCATGCCGGTTCGCTCCCGCGCCATAAGGGCGCCGAGAATCCCGTAGGCCGCCATGATTCCGGTCAGATGATCCGAGAGCGAGACGCCCATGGGCTGGGGGTTGTCAAGATCGGTCAGCACGGAGAGCAGGGCGCCCATCGCCTGGCCGACGGTGTCGTAACCGGGGCGGTTGGCGTAAGGCCCGGTCAGGCCAAATCCGGTGATGGAGCAGTAGATGAGCCCCGGGTTGAGTGCGCTTGCCGCCGGATAACCGAGGCCGAGACGATCCATTGCGCCGACCCGATAGTTCTCGATCAGGACATCGGCCCGTGCCACCAGTGCCAGCGCCGTTTCCAGCCCTTCCGGCGACTTCAGGTCCAGAATGAGACTTTTCTTGTTGCGATTGACGGAGCCGAAGGTCGCCGAATATTCGGCGGCGCCCCACCCCCTGAACGGGTCGCCGGAGCGGGGATCCTCGATCTTGATCACATTCGCCCCGAGATCGCCCAGGAGCATCCCGGCATAGGGGCCGGAGACATAGCTCGCAAATTCGAGAACGGTCAGCCCTTCCAGTGCCTTTGCCACAAATCCTCCCCTTGCTCCGCACCATGGTCACGGCCATGGGTTTCGTGAGCCTTGTTCCGTTTCTGTTGCGGTGGAGGAATGTAGGGCCAAGTTTCGATCCGGGCAATCCCGAAACGGAAGAATTTCAGGGAAATCGCGCTTGTTGGGATGAAATCCCGCGTCGTATACTCGATCCTGCCAGAGAAAAGAGGACGGGGCCGGTTCGGGGGGTGACTCCGCCGCGCCGTTCCTTGGAAGTGCGTAAACTGGGGAAGTGCGTAAACCGGTGCGTGGACCTTGCAGGAATTCCTGCATGTTCCGGCAGCGCCGCGGGAGGGAACGCGCATCCTCTCCAACCCGACACGCGGGTGGGGGCAGGTGCCTTCTGATATCCAGATAACGATATCCAGACACAAGATATCCAGACACAAAAGGAAAGGTTTCGAGATGGGTGCCATTGATGCTGATGCACATGTTGTCGAATGCGAACATACCTTCGATTTCATCGATCCGGAGTATGC
>JBJHAU010000121.1:0-5307 GCA_050480665.1 Alphaproteobacteria bacterium
GGATGGGGGGGAACATGACGGGGCGGGCATCCCCGAACGGTTTTCACAGTGAGGGTCCGGAGTGAAGATCCGGGATCCTCGAATCCGAAGCCCGGTCTTGAGCCGGTGACAGCATCGGTGACAGAGCTTCAGTGACAGAATCAGGGGAAAGCGCCGACCTTCCGGGCCCGGCATTTCTCATGCCCCGGGAGCTCGCGTGCCCGGTGGTTCCCGTCTCGATGATCCCGAGACAGGCCTTGCCAATGGCCCGGGACATGAAAACCGCCCCCGGCTGGACCGGGGGCGGCCGTTTCAGACGCGCAAGGCCTCTGGGCCCCTCGGGCGGGGCTGGTTCAGGCAGCCTTGCCGGGGATCACCTTGGGCGGGGTGGCGCTGCGGATCTCGATCTGGCGCGGCTTCGCGGATTCCGGGATCACGCGTTCCAGATCGACATGCAGAAGCCCGTTGAGAAGCTCGGCACCGCGCACCTCGACCGTATCGGCAAGGGCGAAGTTGAGCCGGAAGGCGCGGCCGGCGATCCCGCGGTGGAGATAGGCCCGCTTCGCCTCCTCCTGCGCGTCGCGATGCAGCTTGCCCGATACCACCAGGGTGTTCTCCCGCACCGTGACATCGAGATCCTCCTCGCTGAAGCCGGCGACGGCGACAGCGATCCGGTAGGTGTTCTCACCTGTCTTTTCGATGTTGTAGGGCGGGTAGGCGGCCTCGCTCTGCGGTGCCATGGCGCTGTCCATCAGCCGATCGAGACGGTCGAAGCCGATGGTCGAGCGAAACAGGGGGGAAAAGTCGAAACCGGTCATGTCCATATCCTCCTCAAGAAGCAATACGGTGGCAGAAACCCCGAAGTCCCGTGTGCGGCGAAATCGGGTACGGCCCCATGGTGGGCGCCGCAGAAATGATCTAAGATGAGGATCGCGGGTTTCAAGGGGGGGTATCAGGAAAGATTGATCATGATCGCATCGCAGCAGCCGGCCTTTTTCCGCAGGACATGGGATGAGACGCTCGATCTTCTGTGCGAGGCGCGGGATTATGTCGCGGGCGCGGAACAGGTCGAAAGCCGGGGGCTTGACCCCGTGGCACAGCTTCGGATCAGTCTTGAAACCAGCCGGATCACCGCCCGGCTGACGGCGATCATGGCGTGGCTGATGGCGCGACGGGCCATCGTGGACGATCCCGAAGCAGCGCCCTCGGTCGACAGGGATCTGCTTCGTTTCGAAACACGGCCGCTCTTGCTGGACAATGCGGACGGGCATAACCTTCCGCCGAGCCTGGAAAGGCTCGCCGAGCAAAGCCGCAGGCTGTATGTGCGGGTAGCCCGCCTCGACGGGGTGACGGCGCTATCCTGAACCGACGGATTCCCGAATCCTGTCGCCGCCTTGGGCTTCCATACGGGCCTTGGGCCTCCATGCGGAAGGGCGTTGTCCACCCCCCTGCGTTGTCCACCCCAGGCAAGGGGCGGATACGGGGCTCACTTCAGGCCGAAATCCTGGAATCGCTTGTTGAACTTGGCGAGCTGGCCACCCGAATCGATCAGGCGATGCACCCCGGTCCAGGCAGGATGGGATTTGGAATCGATGTCGAGCTTCATGGTGTCGCCGGGCTTGCCCCAGGTCGAACGGGTCTTGTAGCTCGTCCCGTCGGTCATCAGCACGGTGATCTCGTGATAATCGGGATGACCTTCCTTCTTCATTGCGACAATCCTCAAGACAGGGTTTTTCCCTCAAGACAGGGTCTCGCGAGAAGGGCCGCGGGCCCCCACGCCCGCTTCGACAAGGCCAGAGCCGTTCGAAACGGGGTTGCGCGAAGCGCGATACATAGCCAAGCCCCCGGACGATTGCAAGGAAAACGGCAACAGAAGGATACACAGAAGGATACACAGAAGGATACAGGGGGGCGATGCAGAAGATGTGCGATGAGGTGGTGAACTCGGAACCGGGTCAGGCTAGAGTGGCGCCGCCATGACCGAACATCGATCCGCAGCATCCCAGCAGGCAGCCTCCCCCCCCGGGCTCCGGGCGAGATCCTCCCGCGAGGAACCGTCGCCCGGGGAACGGGTCGAGCGGCGCGGACGCATCGCCCGCCTCGCCAGGCTCTGGGGCTATCTTGCGCCTTACCGGCTCGCGGTGCTGGGCGCCCTGCTGGCGCTGACAGTGGCCGCCAGCACGGTTCTGGCGCTCGGCATCGGGCTCAGAAGCCTGGTGGACGAGGGCTTTGCCTCCAGCGATGGTGCCTTGCTCGACCAGGCGCTGATCTGGCTGTTCGGGATCATCGTTCTGCTCGCCATTGCGACCTATGCCCGCTATTCGCTGGTCTCCTGGCTGGGCGAGCGGGTGGTGGCCGATCTTCGCCGCCAGGTCTTTGCCCATGTTCTGAAGCAGGATCCGACCTTTTTCGAAACCACGCGGGTTGGCGAGGTTCTGTCGCGCATCACCACGGACACCACGGTGCTTCAGGTGGTGATCGGCTCCTCTGCCTCGGTCGCCATGCGCAATGCCCTGTTGCTGATCGGCGGGCTGATCATGCTGGTCGTGACCAGTTCGAAGCTGACCCTTATGGTCATTCTCTTCGTGCCTGTCGTGGTCGCTCCGATCATCATCATCGGTCGAAGGGTTCGCCGCCTTTCGCGCGAAAGCCAGGATCGTATTGCCGATGTCGGGGCCCGTGTCGAGGAAAGCCTGAATGCCGTGCGAACGATTCAGGCCTTCGGCCATGAATCCGACGAATCGAAGCGCTTCGCGGACGAGGTGGAAGGGGCCTTCGCCACCGCCGTGCGCCGGATCCGCACCCGCGGCGCGCTGACCGCGGTCGTCATCATGCTGGTGTTCGGCGGGGTTGGCGTGGTGCTGTGGCTGGGCGGACATGATGTTCTGGCCGGGCGGATCACCGCCGGGGAACTTTCGGCCTTCATCTTCTACGCGGTGGTGGTGGCCGCCTCCACCGGGGCGGTCAGCGAGGTGATCGGCGATCTTCAGCGCGCGGCGGGAGCGATGGAAAGGCTGATGGAACTTCTGGCCACCGCCCCGGCCATCGTTCCGGCGTCGCCGGCACGCCCCCTGCCGAATCCGGCCAAAGGCGAGGTGGCGTTCGAGGCGGTTACCTTCCGCTATCCCACAAGGCCCGAGCCACCCGCTCTTGACCGGTTTACCCTTGATCTGCGAGCCGGGGAGCGGCTGGCGCTTGTCGGCCCCTCCGGCGCTGGCAAGAGTACGGTGTTCCAGCTTCTGCTGCGATTCTACGATCCGGAATCCGGTGTGGTGCGTTTCGATGGCGTCGATCTTCGCGAGGTCGATCCCGCCGCCCTCCGCGCGAGGATCGGTCTGGTGCCTCAGGATCCGGTGATCTTCTCGGCGAGCGTTGCCGACAATATCCGTTACGGACGCCCCGATGCCGGGGAAGAGGAGCTGCGCGCCGCCGCCCGCGCGGCGGCGGCGGAAGGTTTCATCCGCAACTTGCCGGAAGGCTTCGATACCCATCTGGGAGAGAAGGGCGTGCGCCTTTCGGGCGGGCAGCGTCAGCGCATTGCCATTGCCCGCGCCATCCTGCGTGATCCCGCGCTGCTGCTTCTGGACGAGGCGACAAGCGCCCTTGATGCGGAAAGCGAGCAGCTTGTGCAGGAGGCTCTCGACCGTCTGATGGAGGGTCGAACCAGCATCGTCATCGCCCATCGTCTCGCCACGGTGCAACGGGCCGACCGGATTCTGGTGATGGAAGAGGGCCATGTCGTTGCCAGCGGCACCCATGATTCGCTGCTGCGCGAAGGCGGGCTGTATGCCCGGCTGGCATCCTTGCAGTTCGATCCTGCCCGTCTCCGGACCATGCCGCCGCAAGGGCTGGCCGAACCTTTCAGCGCTGGGTGAATTTCAGCTCGATGCGGCGATTGCGGCGGAAGGCCACCTCGTCCTGGCCGGCATCAATGGGCTGATAGGGGCCGTAGCCGGTGGCGGCGAGCCGTTCCGGCGGAACCCCCTTGTCGATCAGATAGCGGACAACGGAAAGCGCCCGTGCCTGGGAAAGTTCCCAGTTGGAGGGAAACACCGGGGTGGTGATCGGGCGGATATCCGTATGGCCATCCACCTGAAGGATCCAGTTGATGTCGGGAGGAATCCGCGTCATCACCTCCAGAAGGGTGGTGGCCAGCCGGTCGATCTGCTGGCGGCCTTCGGGGTTCAGGCTGGCATCGCCGGTGGCGAACAGAACCTCGGACTGGAAGACGAAGCGGTCGCCGACGATGCGGATGTCGCGCTGGTCGCCGAGAACCTCGCGCAGGCGGCCGAAGAACTCCGAGCGGTAGCGCGCCAGTTCTTCCACCTTCGAGGCCAGCGCCTGGTTGAGCCTCTGGCCAAGATTGACGATCTGGACGCGCTGTTCCGCAGCCTCGGCTTCGGAGGCTTCCAGCAGGGCGGCCAGTCTTTGCAACTCGCCCCTGAGCGATGCGAGTTCGGCGTTGAGCCGGTCCACCGCCTCGTTGCCGGTCGTGACCTCGCCGAAAAGCTGTTCGATGCGGATATCGCGGGAGGCGATCTCCTTCTGGGCGAGCAGGGTGCGTTCGCGCTCATCGGCCAGTTCCGCCTGAAGACGGGCCGTCCGGTCACGCAGGGCGCCGGCTTCCTGTTGCGCCGCCTCAAGCCCTTCGGCGAGCCTGCCGGATTCGCGTTCCGAATCCTCCAGCCGCGAGGCCATGGCTCCGATCTCCGACTCCAGTCTTTGGCGCAGCGTCCGCAGGCTGGCGATATCCTCGTTCAGGCTTGCGATCTCGAGAAGCCGGAGACGGATGGTCTCACGGCTTGTCTCCACCTCCCGCTCCGCAGCCTTCAGGGCTTCGGCAAGGGCGGCGGCATCGGCCGCGCCGGCACGAATGCGGTCTTCCGCCTCGCCAAGGCGCAGGCTCAGCGCATCCCGGGCGCTGGTGGATGCCTGCAACTCGCGCGACAGGCGTGAGACGGTGGTGCGCAGTTCCACATTGGCCTGGCGTTCCAGGGCAAGAACATTCGTCAATTCGGAAATGTTGGCCTCAAGCCGCTTCAGGGCGTCGTCTCGCCCTGCCAGAAGATTCGAGAGAAGAAACTGGGACAGGACAAAGACGGTGAGCAGGAAGATGATCACCATCAGCAGGCTGGCCAGCGCATCGACAAAGCCCGGCCAGATCTCGGCGTGGGACGGGGTACGGTTGCGACGCGAAAAGGCCATGGGGATCCCCGGTCAGCCCGGTGTCAGGACTTGTCTGTGGATCGGTCGATACCAGCCGCAAGGGTGCGGGCCAGCAGCTTGATCTCCGAGCGCACCTCTTCGATCGACTGGTGGCGTCCGGAG
>JBJHAU010000121.1:5317-7118 GCA_050480665.1 Alphaproteobacteria bacterium
TCCGGAGGAGGTTTCCTCGAGAAGCCGTGCCAGATAGACCTCCATGTTGCGGATATGGCGTTTGGTGGCCTCGTCGAGCGCGTCACCCTTCTGCTCGAGACCGTCCGCCAGACGGGTCAGAAGGGGAGACAGCGCCATCTGGTTTTCCGCCAGGCGAACAAGAAGCGACTGCTCCGCCTTCATCTGATCGGTCAGGGTCGAAAGCTTTTCCGAGAGATCGATCAGGGCGGCGTTGGCGGTCATCCGGCCTTCCTCACCCCGTGTCAGGGTGCGTTGAAGCGCATCGAGCCCTTCCGCGGTGTGTTCGAGCAGGGCTTCGACATAGTCGGGCACCGATTGCGCCCCCCCCATCTGGGCCTGGGGGGCGGAAAGCCGGGTAAGCCCGGACAGCCAGTCCTCGAATTCATTGTAGAAGCGATTCTGGGCCTGCCCGGCCTGAAGATCCAGAAAGCCGACCACGAGCGATCCGGCCAGCCCGAACAGGGATGAGGAAAAGGCCGTGCCCATGCCGCCCAGGGGGGCGGCCAGCCCTTCCTTGAGGCTGCCGAACATCAGGGCCGGTTCATCGGTGCCGACATCGATCTCGGCAATCACATCGCCCACCGCATTGATCGTCTGAAGCAGCCCCCAGAAGGTTCCCAGAAGTCCGAGAAAGATCAGAAGCCCGATCAGATAGCGGGAGATGGAGCGCGATTCATCGAGCCGGGAGGCAACCGAATCGAGCACCGAACGCATCGAGGTTGCGGAAATCCGGAGGCTGGCGTTGCGCTCCTGCATCATCTTGGCCATCGGAGCCAGAAGCCGTGGCTCCGGCAGGGCTGCCGGTGGCGTGGGGTGCGGGCGGCCGCGTTCCGCAGCGGCCCGCTGCCGCATGAAGGCGCTGACCCAGTCCTGTTCGTGACGAAGAATCCAGACCTGGCGCAGGGTATAGAGAATGCCAAGGAGAAGGACGCCGAGAATCAGCCCGTTCAGCGGGGCATTGGCAAAAAAGGCGCGGGCGAGGGGCGGAAAGAGAACCACGGCCAGGGCTGCAACCAGGCCGAGAAAGATCAGCATCCGGATCAGATAGGGTTCGAGGCGCGACATGGAGGCTCCTGAGCGGTAACGCGACGGACAGTCGACCCGTCATGGGGCCGGGGTTCGCCCCTATGTTCTTGCGAGTTCTTGCGACAGGGCTAAACGGACAATGTGTCAGGACTCTGACACACGCAATGAAGGTTTCCCATGGCCACCAGTTTCGAACCTTGACCCCGGGGCTGTCCATCGAACCCGGGTCCACCGACCCCGGGCCTCTTGTCCGGGCCTGATTGTTTCCTGCGGTTCCCGGTACCTTCCCGGTGCCTACCCGGGTTCGAGGGCTAGCGGGCCATCACCTCGATATCCACCCGGTCACCCGGGCCTTCCGGGACTTCGCTGCCCAGGGCACGAACATCGATCCGCGTGGCGCCGACACCCTCATCGATCAGGAAGGCGCGCACGGCCAGAGCCCGGCTCAGCGACAGGCGTCGTGCCTGGGAGACGTTGCGTCCCGTGCCATCGGCATAGGCGCGCAGCTGAAGCCTGAGCGACGGATCCGCCAGCATGGCGGTGGAGAGCGATCCCAGGAGAACACGGGATTCCTCATCCAGGGCCGTAGCCTCGGCGTCGAAGGCCAGGCTGTGAACGCTGCCAACGTCAAAGGCGCGATCGGCCGTGGCCGGAGCCGTGGCAGGGGGAAGGGCGGCAACCGTCTCGCGAGGCTGGGCGGGTTCGGCTTCCACGCGCCTTGTCGGCGGATCGCCCAGCGGGGCTTCGGCCACGG
>JBJHAU010000122.1:0-6995 GCA_050480665.1 Alphaproteobacteria bacterium
ATACCAGGCGGCCTGGCCGGTGACCGGGTCGGCATTGGCCAGCCGTGCGCCTTCCCTGCCCGGCAGCCGATCGTCGATCAGATGGTTGAACAGAACACCCCGGGTGGCTTCGGCGGCGTCCACATCGAGCGCCCATGCCCCGCGGCGCTTGCCGATGGCATTCCAGGTCCAGACCGTATGGCGGTTGACACCTTCCATCACCCGGGCCTGACCCTTGATCCGGCCGCTCGGGCTTTCCAGCCAGATCCAGTCGCCATCCTCGATCCCGTGGCTTTCGGCAAGGATGCGCGAGAGGTAGATCGCGTTATGGCCGTGAATCTGGCGCAGCCAGGCGTTCTGCGAGCCCCAGCTGTGATACATCGCCATCGGCCTCTGGGTGATGGCGTGCAGGGGATAGCTGTCGCCCGGCGTGGCCTCGTCGCCAAGCGGCGGGGCCCAGAAGGGCAGGGGATCGCAATGGGTGTGGATTCGCGCCTTCAGGGCTTCGGGCGGGGTGCGTGCGCCGAATCCTTCGGCCGCGAGGCGGAAGCGTTGCAACGGCTCGCTGTAGAGGCTCAGGATGATCGGTTCGGCATCGGCGTTGAACCCCGCCTCGACCGACCAGGCCAGGTAGTCGCGGTTGGCGAACCGGTAATAGCGCTGGGATTCGGGCAGTTCATGGCGCCAGAAGCAGCCGGCTTCGATATAGGCATCGAGTTGCGAGGGGTTGGGCTCGCCTTTCAGGGATCGGTCTCCATCCTTGCCACGGAATCCGGCCAGCGGCCCGATCCCCGGTCGGCGCTGATGGTTGACGAGGTAATCCGCATAGCCGCCGGGATAGGCCGCCTCGCCTTCTTCCGTGATCATGCCGGGAAGGCCCAGGCGGGCGCCGAGATCGAGGAGCACATCCTGAAACGGCCGCACATCGCGGTCCGGTTCCAGAACCGGACGGCGGATCGAATCGGCCGGGCCATGGGCCGATGAGATCGGCCGATCCAGAAGCGACATGCAGTCCCAGCGTTCCAGATAGGTGGTGTCGGGAAGGATCAGATCGGCATAGGCGATCATTTCCGAGGCATAGGCATCGGAATAGATGATGTGGGGAATGCGGTAGGGGGCATGTTCGCCCTCGCCGTCGCGGGCGGTCAGCATGCGGATGGTTTCCGCCGTGTTCATCGACGAGTTCCAGCTCATGTTCGCCATGAACAGGAACAGGGTATCGATGGGGTAGGGATCGCGCTCATAGGCGTTGCGGATCACCATGTGCATCAGGCCATGCGCGGCCATGGGGGCTTCCCACGAGAATCCCTTGTCGATCCGGCTCGGGGTGCCGTCGTCGTCGATCAAAAGATCCTCTGGCCCGGTGGGAAAGCCCAGATGCGGCCCGGGCAGGGGAGCATCGCGGGCGATGTGGGCGGTGCGCCCGAACGGCTTGATGGGGGGCGGGCAGGGCTTGGGGTAGGGCGCCTTGTAGAGGAAGCCGCCCGGGCAATCGATCGCGCCAAGCAGCATCTGCAGGATGTGGATCGCCCGGCAGGTCTGGAAGCCGTTGGAATGGGCGGAAATGCCCCGCATCGCATGCATCGAGACCGGGCGTCCCGTGACGCTCTCGTGATGCCGCCCGGCCCAGTCTGTCCAGGAGATGGGCAGGGTGATGGTTTCCTCGAAGGCGGCATGGGCCAGTGCGGCGGCAATGCTTCGGATCTGTGCGGCAGGGACGCCGGTGGTTTCCTCGACCCGTTCCGGGGCATGGGCGGGATCGGAAAGCCTTTCGGCCAGAAGCTCGAAGGCCGGCCGTGCCGTTCGCCCGTCGGGCAGGGTGAAGGATCCGGCCAGCCGGATGGCGATCTCCGGCAGCATCGCGTTGACCGGGGCTTCGGCCTTGCCGTCCCAGGCCAGGGGATGGCCCTCGCTGTCGCGGGCGAACAGGCCGTGTTCGGGGGTGCCCGGGGCATCGATCACCAGCCAGGAGGCGTCGGTGTAGCGGGCCAGCCATTCCAGATCGACCTTGCCCATGCGGATCAGCTCATGGGCAAGGGCCATCACGAAAAGCCCGTCGGTCCCGGGGCGGATCGGCACCCATTCATCGGCAATGGCCGAATAACCGGTTCGCACGGGATTGACCGAAACGAACTTCGCGCCGCGCGCCTTCAGGCGGGCAAGCCCGGTCTTGATGGGGTTGGAGTCATGATCCTCGGCCACGCCGAACATCATGAAAAGGCGGGTCTGTTCCCAGTCGGGCTCGCCGAACTCCCAGAACGAGCCGCCGATGGAATACAGGCCTGCCGCGGCCATGTTGACCGAGCAGAAACCGCCATGGGCGGCATAGTTGGGAGTTCCGAACTGTTGCGCCCACCAGCCGGTCAGGGACTGGCTCTGGTCGCGGCCGGTGAAGAAGGCGAGGCGGCGGGGGTCGCTGTGGCGGATCCGCCCGAGCCAGCCGCTGGCGATGGCCAGGGCTTCATCCCACTCGATTTCCTCGAAGGGGCCTTCGCCGCGCGGGCCCACCCGTTTCAGGGGCTTGCGAAGCTTCGAAGGCGCGTTCTGCTGCATGATCCCGGCAGAACCCTTGGCGCAAAGCACGCCCTTGTTCACCGGATGCAGGGGGTTGCCGTCGATATAGCGGATCTGGCCATCCTTCAGATGGACACGGATCCCGCAGCGGCAGGCGCACATGTAGCAGGTGGTGGTTCTGATCTCGTCCGAGACGGGGGGCGAAAGATCGATAACCGGTTCAGGCTGATGGGTTCGACGCGAAAACACCCTGACCCTTCCCCCAGGATTGGCGGCCCGGCCCCCGGGGGCCGCACACCCTGCTACCGATAAACGGGGCGTCCCGCTTTGTCAAATCGGCCGGCGCCCCCCTTTCCGCGTCGAGAAAGGGAGGCGCCGATCCCAGGGGTCTGTTCTGAGGCGTGCGGGCAGAACTCAGAACGAGCGGGTCAGGGTTCCGACAAGCCTGTTACAGCCGGCGCCGCCGCATTGAGCCTTGGTCATGTCGTTGCCAAGATAGGCGATCTGGGCATCGAAGCCGACGATGCCGAAGGAAACCCCGACCAGCCAGTCGGTGTAATCGCGGAAACCGAAGCTGTTGTTCTTCTCCACCCACTGGTGGCCAAGATGCAGGTTGGCGGTGAAGATCTCGCCCAAAGGAATGTCGATATGGCCGGCCAGGTAATAGGCCTCGCCCGAATTGGCCGTGTAGCTTGGGCTGTAGTTGAGCTGAACGCCCGCCGCGGCAATCTCGAAATCACGGCTGATGCCGACATAGCCTTCGAGGAAATCGAGGGCGTCTCCCCTCTGCTGCGAGGGATAGAGGTAGTAGATAAGCCCGACATCGATATCGAAGCCCGAATCCGCAAGCGGCCCTGTCCAGCCGCCGTAGAAATCCACCTCGAGATTGCCGCCGAAATTGATGCTCGATCCCCAGGTGCCCAGATAGAAACCCGAACCGTGTTCAAAATCGAAACCGCCCTGAACGGCAGGGCTGCCATTGCCGGATTGGGTCAGGCCCCGGAAGAAATACTCGGTGGTGAATCCGATATTGGCACTGATTTCGCCCCCGAGCATGTCTTCGGAGACAAGATCCTTCGCGGCGGCCGGTGTCGCCAGGGCAAGAAGGCCGGCAAGAGCGGCGGTCATCAGTCTTGTTTTCATGTGTCGTGACCTCACGGTTTGCTGTTTGGCCGTTCCGGAAACAGGTTTCGTCAGGAATCCCTGTTCCCTGGAACCAGGGTTCGGTTCCGGGGGCCGTTCATCGCACGCTTCGGTCGCAACAAAGCCCCTTTCGCCTCGCCATCAGCACAGCAAGTCCCGGGCCATTCCTGAGCCATCCGGAGTGATCAGGCACGGACGGGCAGGGAAGTCACGGAAATGTCATGTTTATCAGAGGCTTGAGATTTTATGGCCCGGCGGCAGCACGGGTGAGCGCTGGGCGCGCTCATCCCGATCCGTGTTCCGGGTGCTCAAAAAAACATCAGTCTGTATTCCGGGCGCACAGTAATGAGGCAGGGTTTGTTTGTGTTTCTGTGCGCTTTTGATCCGTTCCGAAGCCGCCTTCAACCCGATTTGTGAAAATAATGGATCCGGAAAAACTGATCGAAGCACAGTCGTCCGTCTTCCTTGCGGGCGTGCGATTCGAAACGCTCGCGTATGGCTGCGCCCTGTTCCCGGAACAGGGCTTCACGTTTCGGTCCGCGGGCGCTCTGTTCGGCGCGATAGGCTTCGAAGGAGTCGTAATCCTTGCGGGTGCGATAGATGATGGACTCGACGAGGGTGAAGCCACGGCCGGGCAGGGCCTCGATGGCTTCGAGCGCCTTTGCCCGAACCGCCCGTTCATCGTTGACCATGCGGGTGGCCTCGAAATAGGCGCCCTCGGCGATCGGTTCCATGATGTAGAGGATTCCGCCGGGTTTCAGAACCCGTGCCGCGTCTTCCAGCGCCTGGGCCATGTTTTCCGGCGCCACATGGTGCAGCGAGTTGGAAAAGACCACGATGTCGAGGCTTGCGGACTCGAAGGGCAGGGAAACGGCGGACGCCTTCTTCCAGGCGATGGCAAGGCCTTCCTCGCGGGCTCTGGCTTCGGCCGTGTCCAGCGCGGTCTGGTTGATGTCGATTCCGGTCACCGAGGCACCGGCCTTGGCCAGAAACCGCGTGAAGCGTCCCTCGCCGCAGCCGATATCGACGGCCGTGGCGCCGTCGAGGGCCAGAAGGCGGCCGGCAATGGCGATGTTGGAGGTATATTCGGCGTGTTGCGGCAGGGTCATTCTTCTAGCCTTTCTTGCAGCTCTCGACCATCTTGCATGCCTTCTGCATGATGTTTCAGTGTCTCTCATCCGAAATCGCCCGTCATGAAAAAACCGCACGCCCCGAATGACGGGTTATCGATGCGCACCGCGCTGGTGCCGATGCTGTCCATGTCCGCCTTTCAGGTGATGGCGTCGGCATCGATCCTGACCCTGCCTGTCTTTGCGGTGCCCCTCGCGCTCGATGTGGGGATTTCCGCCGGCTGGGTCGGCTTCTACATGGCCATCGTGGCTTTCGGGGCGATGTGTGGCGCCATGTTCGGTGGCCAGCTCGTGCGCCGCTTCGGGCCGATCCGGGTCGCGCAGCTGTGCCTCGGCCTGGCCGCGTCCTGCCTGGTCATCCTGACCTTCGGACATGCGCTGGCGTTGTTTGCGGCCACGCTGATGATCGGCCTGGCCTATGGCCCGCCGACACCGACAAGCTCGCACCTTCTGGCGCGGACGACCCCGCCAAGGTTGATGCCGTTCGTCTTCTCGGTCAAGCAGACCGGGGTTCCCGCCGGCGGTGCGCTGGCCGGGGCTCTCGTGCCGCCGATGGTGCTTCTGTGGGGCTGGCAGGGGGCAGCCCTTGGCATGGCCGGGCTTTGTCTGGCCGTGGCCCTGGGGCTTCAGGGGCTGAGGTCGCGCCTCGACGATGATCGTGATCCCCGGGTGATCATCTGGGGCGATGTTCTGGCCCCGTTGCGGGTGGTTCTGGGATCGCCGAGGCTTCGGCGAATGGGATTCATCTCGTTCTGCTTCTCCTCGGTGCAGATGTCGATGATCGCCTATCTTGTGGCCTATCTGATGGAAGCGATCACCCTCAGCCTCGTCCAGGCGGGCATGGTGCTGGCGGTGGCCCAGATGGCGGGGATCGTTGGCCGTATCTTCTGGGGCATGGTGTGTGGTGGCCGTCTGACACCGCGCCGCCTGCTTGTCGGCCTCGGCTTCGGCATGGCCCTGGCCTCGGCTCTGGCGGCAAGCTTCACCCCGCAATGGCCGCTGCTTGCGCTGTCCGTGGCGGCGGCGGTTTATGGCGCCACCGCGGTTGGCTGGAACGGCGTGTTTCTGGCCGATGTCGCGAGGATGTCGCCGCCGGGACAGGCCGGGCTGGTGGCGGGGGGAATCGTCTTCATCACCTTCGCCGGGGTGATGACCGGCCCGCTTGTGATCAGCCTTCTGATCGCTGCCGGTCTCGGCTATGCCAGCGGGTTCTGGCTGCTCATGGGATTGTCCCTGCTGGGCACGGGGCTGCTTGCAATCCGTTGGCCCGGCGAGAGGGATTGATCCGATCTTCGCCCGCCCTTCGCGGGCATTCCATCCTTACCCGTCACCGCCCCGGGATGGATTACGGGGCGGATCACGGGGCGCTTGCGTGGCCGGGCCCTGATCTGCCGGTCGTGTTTCGGCCAGCCGCTCGCCGCGCCGGGCCTCGAAGGCGGCGATGGTTTCCTTTCGGCGGCGTTGGGATTCCCGCCGGCGCTCCTGATTCCACAGCTGCATCACCCTGATCCTGTAGGGCGTGTGCAGGGCCGGGGTTGCCGAATGATAGAAGCTGATCGCCCGCGACCAGGATCGGTGGCGGGCCTGAAGCCGGGCGAGGAAGGCGGCGCCATAGGCGGCATTGGTTTCGGGATCGAAGGCGGCTTCGAGATCGGCAAAGGCATCGGGATGATGATGCAGGTTGATCTGCAGGCAGCCGACATCGATGTTGCGGATGCCTTCGCGGCGCAGGGCCTCGACCCTGGCTATGGCCTCGGCCTTGCCGGGCAGATACCAGCTTCTCTGGCCGGATGTGACCGTCCATGGCCAGGCCAGACTTTCCCTTGAGGGCGCGTGCCAGCGCCCGGATTCCGCCAGGGATACCGCCGCCAGAAGCTGGCCGGGAATGCCGTGAGCCTGTTCGGCCAAAGCCACCGCCGCCCGGCAGGACAGCCAGTCATCCCCGGCATCCTGTGCCGTGCGGGCAGGATCGGGCTGGGCAGAAATGTCCTGGTGGCCAGGCATGGCCCGGGCCTGGGCGGCGTGATGGTTCGGCGCGACCAGCGCCGGGAGCATCAGAAGAACCAGCGCGAGAGGCATGACTTTCCAAGGGGTTGGCCGAAGGCGGAAGGGGAAAGGCCCATGCGCCAGCACGATGCGCGGCATGGCAGAAGAGGGCGCAGGGGGGAGGGAGGAAGCCATGGCGGCCCGGATCGATGATGAGGTCATGGTCAGGGATGAAGCAAGCCC
>JBJHAU010000123.1:0-6841 GCA_050480665.1 Alphaproteobacteria bacterium
AACGCCCGAGATCTGGGTCTCGAGGCGATTGCGCGCCTGCATCAGCTTCTGGGCCTGATCCGGATCGTTCCAGAGGTCCGGATTTTCGGCCCGGACATTCAGAAGGTCGAGTTCACGGGTCGCGTTATCCCAGTCAAAGATACCTCCTCAGCAGTCCCAGGGACCGCTGGATCTCGGTAACAATCGCCTCGATTTCGGCGCGCATGGCATTCCTCTCTGACCGGGTGCGGCCGGATGGCCGCGGCAGGCTGTGGTGCTGGCGGTGGCGGTTAAAGCACACAATCCGCCTTCAATACAAGCCGGGGCTCGTGGCGGTACCCCCTCTGGCCCTGTCAACGCCCCCGGCACCGCCGATGACCACGCCCTCGCGGTCAGGATCCTGCCCGATCAGGAACGCTTCAAGTATCGTCGCGCCATCGCCGGCCCGGGCCGGACGACCGGTTTCCCCATCCACCCGGACCATGCGAATCCCTGGCGGAATCCGGAAGGGAATCGCCGGCTGATCCTTCAGCGCCTCGGCCATGAAATCGCGGAAGATCGGCGCCGCGACCGACGATCCCGTTGCATTCCGTCCAAGACTTGCCGGCTGATCGAACCCCACATAGACGCCAACGGCAAGATCCGGCGAAAACCCGACAAACCAGGCATCCTGATTCTGGTTGGTGGTGCCTGTCTTGCCCGCCAGAGGCTTGCCAACCGCCCGGATCCGGGTGCCTGTGCCACGGATCACCACGCCCTGAAGCATGGAGACCATCTGATAGGCCATGCGCGGATCAGCCACCGAGTCTCGCGAATCGGGAATGGCGGGAATGGCTGTCGCCGCAGCGCCTTGCACACCATCGCAGCCGGGGCAGGGGCGCAGATCGTGGCGGAACACCGTCGCCCCATGGCGATCCTGGATGCGATCGATGAGCGTCGGCGTGATCGCCTTGCCGCCGTTGACCAGCATGGCATAGGCCGCCGTCAACCGCAGAAGGGTGGTTTCCCCGGCACCAAGGGACATCGACAGGATTTCGGGAAGATCATCGTGGGTGCCGAGCCTTCTTGCCGCGTCGGCCACCTTGTCCATGCCGATGGTCTGGGCGAGACGCACGGTCATCAGGTTGCGCGACATCTCCATCCCGCGGCGCAGGGTCGAGGGGCCATAGAATTCCCGCGCATAGTTGTGAGGCTTCCAGAGTCCGAGCCCCGGCCCCTGGTCGATGACGAACGGAGCATCGAGGATCTGCGACGATGGCGAAAATCCGGCTTCCAGCCCGGCCAGATAGACAATCGGCTTGAATGCGGAACCCGGCTGACGGGCCGCCTGGGTCACCCGGTTGAACTGGCTCGAAGCGAAGGAGAAGCCACCGGACATGGCAAGAATCCGGCCCGTATGAGGGTCAAGGGCGACAAGGCCGCCATTGACCTCGGGCACCTGACGCAAGGTGAGGCTCAGGGGGGAAGCCTCATCCGCCCGGGGCTGTCCTTCAGGCTCCTGATCCTCGCCTGGGGCCTCGACAAGGATCACATCTCCGGTCTGAAGAACATCGGCGGCACTGCGGATCGCCGGCCCCCGCTCGCCATCGGGCAACCGGGCACGGGCCCAGCGCAACCCGGCGATGGGGATCGTTCCGGAACGATCCCCGGACAGACCGATCCGCGCGGCATCGCCTTCGCTGGCAAGGACAATCCCAAGCTCCCAGCCGGGCAGCGCCCCCCCGGGAAGGGAATGATCGGCAAGGCGCTGGCGTAGCTCTGCCTCCGTACCGGGACCGGAGCGCGCAAGGGGGCCGCCATAGCCATGCTGGCGATCCACCGCCATCACCCCCTCGCGAAGGGTCGAATCGGCGATCCGCTGAAGGGCAGGATCAAGGGTGGTGCGCACCGAGAGCCCGCCCCTGTAGAGCTTGGACTCTCCGTAGCGGCCCATAAGCTCGCGACGAACCTCTTCGGCAAAATATTCGGCGCGCGTCAACAGCGTCCCGGCGCGAGGACGCATCACGAGCGGGCTGGCCCAGGCCGATTGCGCCTGTTCCGGCGTGATGAACCCTTCGTCCAGCATCCGCGAGACCACCCAGTCCCGACGGCCCTTGGCCGCGCCGGGAGATCGCCGGGGATGATAGTTGTTGGGGGCCTTGGGCAGGGCGGCAAGGAAGGCCACTTCCTCGATCGTCAATTCATCCAGGGACTTGTCGAAATAGTTCAACGCCGCAGCAGCGGCCCCATAGGAGCCAAGCCCCAGATAGATCTCGTTCAGATACAGCTCCAGAATCCGGTTCTTGGAAAAGGCCCGCTCGATCCTAAAGGCCAGAATCGCTTCCTTGATCTTGCGTTCGATGGAGACCTCACCGCTCAGCAGGAAGTTCTTGGCCACCTGCTGGGTGATGGTCGAGGCCCCGACCGGCCGACGGTTGCTGCCGATCTGCTGAAGATTGGTGAGGGCCGCCCGCAGGATGCTGAGGGGATCAAGGCCGGGATGGCTGTAGAAATTCTTGTCCTCGGCGGCAAGGAACGCCTTGATCACAAGCGGCGGAAAAGCCTCGACCGGAACGAAGACCCTGCGCTCCACGGCATATTCCGTGATCAGGCTGCCATCACCGGCATGAAGGCGTGTCATCACCGGCGGTTCATAATCGGCAAGCTGTCTGAAATCGGGAAGCCCGCGGCCGTAATGTTGAAAAATGGCAAGACCCGCCGCCACCGCAAGCATGGCAAGCAGTATGGTCATCGCTGTCAGAAATCCCAGAATCCTGAGCATCTCGATTCCCGTTCCACCCGAATGCCACACCCTTGCAGCGGGCCTGGTTCGGCCGCGCGGTGGCTTTCGGTCAACCTATCATCCCGTCGTTAAGGAAATATGCCGACATGATGGCATTCGCAAGGCAAGCCCGAAGGCGATGCGCTGAGAGGGCGTGACGATGGTCACCGACGGCGAAAGGGGAACCGGGGCGAAGCCTGATCCTAGCGTGCCTCGGAAGCATCGCGCGCATCGAAATAACGATCGATCGCATCGGCCATCGCCGCCGCAAGGCGCGCCCGGTAGCGCGGCTGGGACAGGCGGGCTTCATCCTGCGCGTTCGACAGATATCCCATCTCCACCAGCACCGAGGGCACATCCGGGGCCTGGAGCACGACAAAGCCCGCAAACCTGTGGGATCGACGGATGAAGCTGGTGACCTTGCCCATCTCCTCGATCAGGCCATGGGCGAAAATGGCCGACTGGTTCATGGTGTCGCGCCGGGCAAGGTCGATCAGAATGGTCGAAACCTCATCGGTTTCCTGGGTCAGATCGATCCCGGCGATCAGATCCGCCCGGTTTTCGCGCGAGGCCAGGGCCGCCGCCTCCCGGTCGGATGCGGTTTCCGAAAGGGTATAGACGGAAGCCCCGCGAAGGCGCGGATCGGCGATGGCATCCGCATGGAGAGAAAGAAACAGATCGCCCGAGGCGGCCCGGGCCATGGAGACCCTGTCGCGCAGCCGGACAAACACATCCCGGTCGCGGGTCATCACCACACGATAACGGCCGCGCTGTTCGAGAATCCGGCGCAGTTCCAGAGCCGTCGCCAGGGTCACATCCTTTTCCAGGGTGCCCTGCGCCCGGCCGATCGTTCCCGGATCGATCCCGCCATGTCCCGGATCGATCACGATCACCCGCCTGGCATCTGCAGGACGCCTGGAAGGAGGGGGCGGCGGCACGAGAACGGCCGCCTGGGTTCCCCCACCCCTTGCGGCGGCCTGGGAGTCCGCCGCCGCCGGGGCAGAACCCGGGGAGCCGGGGCGGCGCAGGGCACCGGCGAAGGCCTCTTCGGAAACCGGGCCGAGATCGAGCACATAGCGCCAGCCGCGCCCGTCGCCCGGCTCCAGGGTGAAGTTCCGGCTGATCACCGCCGGGCGTTCCATGTCGAAGACCACGCGGGAACGGCCGGGAGCAAAATGGCCGAAACGGAAGCCGCTGACGAATCCGACCGCCTGCCTGCCCTTTTCGGCATCGAGTTGCCAGCGAACTTCGGGAAGATCGACCACGATGCGATAGGGCTGGTCGAGGATGAACGAGGAGAGATCAAGCTTCCGGTCGGTTTCGACCACCACCCGGACCTGATCGCCATGCAGGCCAAGACGGATATCGGTCACGGCCTGAGCCCGCACCGGTTCGGTCGCGGAAAGAAGCCCACCAAGAACAAGGCCCGCCAGAGCGGCAAGAACAGGCCACCGCTTCACACCACCGTTCAGGACACGCAGACGCGACCAGACCCGATCCCGGCCCCGTTCGTGGCCCTGATCGCGGCAGGGAGCGGCCAGGCGCGACGTCTTCCCCATATCACGGCACATCTTGTGGGACTCTTGCGTATTCTTCCACAACATATCCGATGCATGCCCCGCCCACAACCGTTGTCGGCGGTCGGGGCCGGATCCCGGCTTCATCATCAACGGCATTGTGATCGGACGAAGGGAAGCTTATGGTGTTCGGGCAAGTCGCCTCTGGTCGGCCCGTTCCGCAAGTCTTTCGCGGTCCGGGCGGCGTGGCGCGGGTCTGGCGCCGCCTTACCGGCCCCATGGTCCCGCGGTACGCTCAGACGGAATCGAGGCAAGGTAAGATGAATTGAAGCCTGCCTCGCCCCCGACAAGGGTTCGGGGCAGCCTGAAGGGCTCCCCGGCTGCTTTGCTCGGGTCGAGACGAGGGTCCGGCTTCACGAACACGGTGGGTCCTGCGCGGCGCTCTTCTCTTGCGGGGAGCGCCTGCGGCATGGCTCCGGAGACAAGGAACACATGACAAAACGCATGCTGATCGATGCGACGCATCCGGAGGAAACCCGGGTCGTCGTGATGAACGGGAACCGGCTGGAAGAATTCGATTTTGAGACCTCGACCAAGAAGCAGCTGAAGGGCAACATCTACCTGGCGAAAGTGACCCGGGTCGAACCTTCCCTTCAGGCCGCCTTTGTCGATTTCGGCGGCAACCGCCACGGTTTTCTGGCCTTCAACGAAATCCACCCCGATTACTACCAGATCCCGGTCGCCGACCGGATGGCTCTCCTCAGGGAAGAGGAGCACGCCATGAAGGCCGAAGAAGACCTCGATCCGGACGATCCCGAAGACGATGCCGCCGAAGCGGCGGATGGCGAAAGCCAGGCCGCTCCTGATGGCGCCGGAGAAAACGCCGGGGAAAATGCCGGGGAAAACGCCGGCGAAAGCACCGAAGATGGCGTCGTGTCCGCCGATGGCACGGTTGAAGCGGTCGGCGCGGAACAGGGCGCGGAAGCCTCTGTCGAAACCCTTGGCGGGCTCGACGAGGATGATCTCGACGACGATGACGATGCCCCCGAAAGGCGGGCTTCCTCGCGACAGCCGCATCTCAAGCGCATGCGCTACAAGATCCAGGAAGTGATCAAACGGCGCCAGATCCTTCTTGTCCAGGTGGTCAAGGAAGAGCGCGGCAACAAGGGCGCGGCCCTGACCACCTATCTCTCTCTCGCGGGACGCTATTGCGTTCTGATGCCCAACACCACCAAGGGCGGCGGGATTTCCCGCAAGATCGCCAACCCCGGCGATCGCAAGAAGCTGAAGAGCATCGTCGCCGATCTCGAGATTCCGCAGGGGATTGCCGTGATCCTCCGCACGGCGGCGGTGGAACGTTCCAAGGCCGAGATCAAGCGCGATTTCGACTATCTTCTCAGAACCTGGGATCAGGTGCGCAGCCGCACCCTGGAATCGATTGCCCCGACACTGGTCTATGAGGAAGGCAATCTGATCAAGCGGTCGATCCGCGATCTCTACTCCAAGGACATCGACGAGGTTCTGGTCGAGGGCGAGGACGGCTACCGGACCGCCAAGGAATTCATGCGGATGCTGATGCCAAGCCACGCCCGGCGGGTGCAGCCCTACCGCGATGCCGGCATGCCCATGTTCCACCGCTATCAGGTGGAAAGCCAGATGGACACGATTCATGCCCATCAGGTGCGACTGAAGTCCGGTGGCTATATTGTCCTTGATCCGACCGAAGCCCTTGTGGCGATCGATGTCAACTCGGGCCGGTCAACCCGCGAACGCAACATCGAGGAAACCGCCTACAAGACCAATCTGGAAGCGGCCGAGGAAATCGCGCGGCAACTGAGGCTTCGCGATCTGGCCGGGCTGATCGTGATCGATTTCATCGACATGATGGATCATCACTACCAGCAGACGGTCGAGCGTCGGCTGAAGGAGGCCATGCGAAACGACCGGGCCAGGATCCAGATCGGCCGCATCAGCCCCTTCGGGCTTCTCGAACTGTCCCGCCAGCGGCTACGACCGAGCCTGCTTGAGACCAGCACCGAACCCTGCCCCACCTGCGGCGGTACGGGCCTTGTACGCTCCACCGAATCCGCAGCCCTGCATGTGCTTCGGCTGATCGAGGAAGAAGGAATCCGCCAGCGGGCCAGCCAGATCGGGGTGGCTGTGCCGACCCCGGTCGCCTTGTACATCCTGAACCAGAAGCGCGGGATGCTGGCGGAGATCGAATCCCGCTACGGGTTCAAGGTGCTGATCAGCGGCGACGATTCCCTGATCGCCCCCGACAACCGGATTGAACGGCTCGCCGACAAGGCGCCGGAAGATGTCATCGTCCAGACGGCACCGGTGATCGAAGAGCCCCAGGAAGACCCTTCCGTCGAGGAGGATGAAGAGGCAGAGGAGGAACCCCGGGCCGACGAGGATCGGACTGCCGGTGGCAAGTCCCGCTCGCGCCGCCGCCGTCCGCGCCGGGGCAAACGGGGCGGCACCCAGACCGAAGCCACACCGGGCGAGGATGGCGTCTCTGCCGATGCGGATCCGGAAAGCGATGATCATCCGGAAACGGCGAAGGAAAGCGCATCCGAAGATG
>JBJHAU010000124.1:0-856 GCA_050480665.1 Alphaproteobacteria bacterium
AACCATTCGGCCGCGGGCCCGACCGGGACGGCGGGCGGGTTTTGCGGGGCGGGCGGGGGGGGGGGCTTTCCGACAGATGTTGTCCCTGCCGGATCGTCCCTTGCCAGACGTTCCCCTGCTAGGGCTTCCCCTTGCCGGGGCTTCGGAAGCGGTCGAGCGAGACCACCTTGGAGGCCGCCGAGCCCTCCGCCTCGCTTTCGGGAAGGGGATCGCTGCCTTTCGCAACGGGTTCCTCGGCGCTGGCGGGGGGTGGGGGCGTCTCGCCTTCCGCGCCGGGCTTGAATTCGAGACCGAAATTGACCGAGGGATCGACGAAACGGGTGATCGCGACATAAGGGATGGCGAGGGTTTGCCGCCGTCCGCCGAAGGACAGGGCGACGCTGAATCCATGCTCTGCCACCTGAAGGTCCCAGAACTGGTGTTGCAGGATGATCGTCATGTCTTCGGGGAAGGTTGCACGAAGCGGCGGCGGCATCTCCACCCCGGGGCAATCGGTGCGGAAGGTGATGTAGAAATGATGATCACCGCTGAGCCCGTCGGCGGCGGTGATCGCCAGGGCCTCGCGAACGATCCCGCGCAGGGCATCCTGAAGCATGAGGTCGTAATCGAGGCGACGTGAGGTCATGAAGCGGGCTCCGTTCCTGGCGGACCTTCCCGGGGTGCCGGGGGATCATGGCGGGCTCGGGTTCCAGTATATCGTGACCGGACTTATCCGTCATCCCGGCTTCGCCAGGGGCTGAAGGGTTCCGGGAGCAGGATGCCTGTGGCGGGATCTTTCCGGCCTAGAGGCCGGTCTCACCCGTGCTTCGGCGGAGTGCAGCCAGGGCGACAAGAATGGCCGTCGAAGAGAAGATGG
>JBJHAU010000124.1:866-6784 GCA_050480665.1 Alphaproteobacteria bacterium
AAGATGGCGAGGACGCTCAACGCCATGCCGGCCCCGGGCGAGCCCTGCTCGAACTGGCGAAAGACGTAGATGGATACCGTCTGCAATCCCGGTGGCGAGAGCATGACCGAGGTCACAAGTTCGCGCGTGGCGATGGCGAAGACGAGAAGCATCGCCACCAGCAGGCTTGGCATCATCAGAGGCAACAGGATCCGGCGCAGGATTCGCGTACTGCCGGCGCCGCTGACCCGTGCTGCCGCATCGAGTGACGGCCCGATCTGACGGAGCGCGGCGGAGGCGTAGCGAACCGGGTAGGGAAGCATGATGCAGATGTAGCCGAGCAACACGACCATCGGGGTGTTGTAGATCACGATGGGCCACCAGTCGCGGTTCCAGGCGAGGATCAGCCCCACCGCCACCACCATTCCCGGAAGGGCATTGGGAAGAATGGAGAGGGCATCGGCAAGGCCACGACCGCGGGCAGAGGTGCGCACCACGACATAGGCGACCAGGGCGCCAAGGAAGCCCGTTGCAAGGGCAGCTCCGGTGGCGAGTGTCAGGGAATTGCGCAGGGCGTCGAGGCCTCCGGTGGTGTTGGCAAAGATTTCCCTGAAATTGTCGAGACCCATGTTCGACCAGGCGAGCCCGCCGGACAGCGTACGGGATACTGCCGTTGCGGTCACGGCGAAGATCGGGATCACGATGGCCAGCATGGCCACGAGTGCGAACAGCAGGACAGCGGCGACCCGCCAGCCGGTGGCCAAAGGAAGGGTGGGCGCGCCGTCATGGGCCTTTCCCCCGACAGCGATATAGGAACGTCGCGTGACGATCCAGTGCTGAAGGTTGTAGGCCACAAGCGCAAGGGCCACGAGGATGAGCGAAAGAATGGCGGCGCCGGGAATGTCGATCGGCCATTCCGCGAAGCGTTCCTCGATGCTGGTGACGAGAACGGAAAACTGGGCCTGGCGGCCAAGGGTGGCCGGCGTTCCGTATTCCTCGATGGTCAGGGCGAAAACGATCAGCAGGCTGGCGGCGATGCCCGGGATCGAGAGCGGCAGGGTGATGCGGAAAAAGGCCCTGAGCCCGGATGCGCCGAAGACTCGTCCGACATCGGCGAAGCGGTGGCCGATGATCATCAGCGTGCGCGAAAGGGCAAAATAGACGACCGGGAAAAGGCCGAGGATCATCACCGTGACCACACCCCAGAAGGAAAACAGGAAGGGGGCAAGATGAAAGCCGAACATCTGGGTTGAAAAGCCGCCGGGCTGGAGGGTCAGCATCCAGGCAAGAGCCGCGACATAGGGGGGAATCATGAAGGGAATCAGGAACAGGATATCCCACATGGTTCCCCAGGGCACTGCCCCGTTGGCGCGCAGGACGGCAAGAGGCAGCGACAGGAGAAAGCAGCCAAGGGCGACAAAAAGGCCAAGACCGAGCGTGTTGCCGACCAGACCCGCCAGACCATCCTCGGCGAAGGTGGCGGCAAAGGCACTGAAGGGCCCGGCGAGGGAGCCTTCATTGAAACGGGGAAAGATCGCCTGCAGAACCAGAAACAGGATCGGCAGGGCAACGATGATGGCGAGAGAAAGAATGGCGGTGACGGCAAGGCCGCCACCGCCATGGCCAACTCCATGGGAACGTGTTCGATTCACAGGGGGCTCACGGAGTTCAGGAGATGTGTTTGCAGGGTTCGATTCCCGGGTTGCGACGCGGCAGTGATCCCTGTGGCAGGGATCACCTGCTCATGATTCACCTGCCCATGATGGAGCGGAACCGTGCCAGGGTTTCAGCGCGGCGGGATTCGGTGATTTCCACATCCGGAAGCAGTTTGATGTCGTTCCAGCCCGTCCGCTTGGCGGGGATATCCGCCCGGGCAGGCAGCATCAGGGTATTGGCCACCAGGCCCTGCCCCTCTTCCGAGAGAACGTAATCGATGAAGGCCCTGGCGGCATCGGGATTTTTCGACCAGCGGAAGATCATCATCGGACGGGCCTCGACGATCGTTCCCGACGATGGATAAATGACTTCGATCGCCTCACCCCGGTTCACGGCGCCAAGGGCGATGTAGTCCACAGCGCCGAAAACCGCCGCGCGGGCGCCCTGCAACACCGGATTCAGGGCCTGGGCATTCGCGCCGGGCACAATCATGCCATTGTTCTTCAGGGCGGTCATCATGGCCCAGGCCTGGTCACCCTTGGCGGCGATCAGGCCTTCGAGAAGCCCGTAAGCGGCGCCCGAGGCAGCCGGGTCGGGCATGGTGATGGCGTCACGGTAGTCGGGGCCTTGCAGGTCGGTCCAGTCGCTGGGCCGGGGCTTTCCGGACTTGCTGTTCCAGACCAGGACGATCGCCGCAGCCCCCTGGGCCACATAATGGGTATCCTTGAGAAAATCCGGAACCGTCGCGGCATGGGGGGAGGTGTAGGCCAGAAGATCCCCACGTGCCTTGAGGTCCACCCCGGTTGTCCATGCGGCCGAGATCAGGACATCCGCTTGCGGGTTGGCGCGCTCGGCCTCGATCCTGGCCATGACCTGTCCGGTCGTGGCCTGGAAAAGATTGACACGGGTTCCGGTGGCAGCGGTGAATCCCTCGGACAGGGACCGTGCAAGGCCGGCCGGACCGGCGGTGTATACGGTGATTTCCTGTGCCATGACGGGAGCGGTATGGGACGGGATCTGAGCAACCAGGGTCAGAATGCCCGCGGCAAGGGCAAGGCGGGCGCTTTGCTTCATCATGAATGGCTCCTTTTGTCTGAATCATCTTGGGATTGAGGTCGGCCGGGATGGGTGGCGTGGCCTGGCTCGCCGGCAGCAACGCTGACGACAGGGGACTGGGGGAGGTGCGGACGCCCGGACCGGGGAAAGAGGCGCAGTTTTTCGCCAAGGAAGCACAGCGGAACGCGGGTCTGGGGACGGATCGGCGTATCGTGCCAGAAGTGAATCCCTTCCCCGGCCGGATCATCGGGCCAGTGGGCGATCACCTCGTAGCGTTCGCCCTTGAAGCGGGTCAGGCCGACCACGACCTCGGCATCGCCGTTGCCGCCCTCTGCAATCCGTACGGCGGAATCGGGGATGAGCAGCCGGGCCTCTCCCCGATGGCCATTGGCCGATGGCACGGAGATGGCCGGGGCATTCGGGTAGGGAACAAACCCTGAATCGGTCTGCATGCCGGTGATCAGGCTGCCGGAGCGAAGGAATTCGGCAATCCAGGCATTGGCAGGGTCTCGATACAATGTTTCCGGCCTGTCCATCTGGACAATCTTTCCGTCCCGCATCACGGCGACGCGGTCGGCAAGGCTCAGCGCTTCGGACTGGTCGTGGGTGACATAAAGCGCGGTCATGCCCAATTCGCGGGTCAGACGACCGATCTCGTGGCCTAGGATGTCGCGAAGAGCGGTGTCCAGGTTTGAAAGCGGCTCGTCGAAAAGAAGGACGCGCGGCGATCCGGCGATGGCCCGCGCCAGGGCAACGCGTTGCTGCTGTCCTCCGGAAAGCTCGGCAGGAAAGCGTTCCTGAAGGGCCTCCAGCCCCACCCGGGCCAGTGCTGCCGTTACCAGTCGCGCTGTTTCATCCCGCCCGGTCTTGCGTGACTCGAGGGGGAAGGCGACATTCTCGCGAACCCGCATATGGGGCCAGAGGGCGTAATCCTGAAACACCATACCCAGGCGGCGGGCTTCCGCTGGCACGAAGATGCCGCGTCCGGCATCGGCAACCGTATCGCCGCCAATGCGGACCACGCCCTGATCTGGGCCAAGCAGGCCAGCGATGATCCTGAGCAGGGTGGTCTTGCCGCAGCCCGAGGGCCCCAGAACCGCGAGGAATTCCCCCGGTGCGAGAGTGAGGGAGACGGAATCAAGAATGGCAGGGCCGCCGAAGCTCTTGTGGAGCCCTTCGATCTCGATACCGTTGCTCTGGGTCTTCGACGAGGAATTCAATGGGGACAATCCGTGGTCAGGTCGGGGCGAGGGCAAGGTGTCCCGTCAGCTATTGTGAACAACAGGCCATCGTTATTTCAGCTGTGTCATTTCAGGTGTTCAGGTGTCGGATTTCGAAACTTGTGTGGTTCACGGCGCGGCGCCTGGCGATCCGATGCCGGGCATTCAGGATTCTTTCGGTGAGAACTCTTGCGGTGAGGGCCGCTCGCGGTGGGAATCGCGGAAGGGCAGACGAACGTGAGGCAACCCCCGGGACCCAATGTCATCCAGACAGGATGTTCTGCACGGGATCCCGCACACGGGGGATCGGGTCGGGTGGGGCGAACTGATCATGCGGGGGTTGTAGCTTCGAGGCATGACAGAAGCGTGACATGCAGAGGCGGGATGCTGTTGCCTCGAAACGATGCGCCTGTGGCCTTTACGGAGGCGACAGGAAGAGGTCGATTCGGCATGGGGCCTCGGCGCGGAACGCTTGCGCTGGCCGGGACAGCCGATTTCGCCCGGTCACGGTTTCAGGCCGTGACCGGGTTAAACATGAAGGGCAAAACGAAGGGCGGAGGGCGCAGGATGCTTCGGGTCAGGGCGCGCCGACGGCAGAAAGGGAGCCGGGATAGCGAAGCATCTTGTCCACCTCGCCCAGATGAGCCTCTTCCGCCCCGATCATGGCGCGGGCATAGTCTTCAAGCATCACCGACCGCCCTGCCACATGTGCGTGAAGCGCCTCGTAGAGCGCGAGGGCGCTGCTCTCGAAGGCGAGGGATTCGCGCAGGATATCGCCGATATCATGTTTGTGGGATTCCAGAAGCTCGCCGATGCCAAGAGAGGGATGCCCCCCCATATGCGTGATCATCTCGCCGGCCTGCTGGGCGTGAAGCAGGCTTTCCTGTGCCTGATCTCGCAGCCAATTGACAATCGGGATGCGGCTGTAGCCAAAAACCATGAAGGAATAATGCGTGTAGCGGACTGCGCCGGCCATCTCGGCCTCGAGAATCCGGTTCAGAAGTTCGATAGTCTTGGTCTTGTCTTCGTCTCTCATGGCCATGAAACGTCTCGCGATGGTTTGGGCCGGAAAGGGGCCGAGGTTTTAGTTGCTAACGAACATTATTATCATTAGCATCCTTGCCATGCAACCCGAGGCGGGCGCCTGAGGTCGGATATCGCCCTTGCCGGTCCGGATGGCCTGCCGGTCCGGATCGGGCGGAACGCCCTGTATGCGGATTTATGCGGAAGGCCCCGCTCAGGGCTCGGGATGAAGAGAGAGCCTGAATGAAGGGGGGAAGCATGGCCATGACAGCAAGTCCGGAACCCGGCGTAGGGAAAGCGGCCATGACAAAGGCTGACATGACAAAGGCGGCCATCACAAAGGCCCCGATGAGCGCCCGACGCCCTTTCCGGGATGCGGCTTCATGGCCTCTCGTGAAGGCCTTCATCCTGGCCTGTCTTGTTCTTTTCGTGGCGCTTCTGGCCGGTATGGCCTTTCTTCTGCGGTCGTGATGTCACTTCGCGATGTGTCGCGAGAACAACATGCTGCCGCGAGGGTCAGAGATGCGGTTGGCAGGGTCGTGGAGGGGAAGAGGTGGGGGGCTTCTGTTGCCCGGCGCCCCCCTGGCCGCGCTTGCTTAATTAAGCAGCGAGTGCGTACTCGTTATCGTTCGCACCTATCGATTTGACCCGATAACGGCGGTATCATGCCGGGCGAAAATTCTGTCTTTACCACGCACGTCGATCCTGGTTCGCCCCCATAGGTTCCCGCCCTGGCGGGAAGTGGATCGCTCACGATCCGGAATTTGGTGGAGGCGCCGGGTACTGCCCCCGGGTCCGTTACGCTTATTCCACAAAACGTTTATCGCCATAGCCGCGTGATGCGGCACCCTCAATATAGGGGTCTGACCGGCGCGGGAAAAGCCCCTGCCGAGAAAAAACTCCCCGCCCGAGAAACAACAAACAGGTGAAAGCCTTCTCACGCTTCGGGACGGGAAGGGGCGGTCATCCGGCGCGAAGGGGGGG
>JBJHAU010000125.1:0-6713 GCA_050480665.1 Alphaproteobacteria bacterium
ACCCGGATTGTCAGGGTCACTTCCTCGCCGACGATGCCGAAAGCCGGCGCCTGTTCGACGATCAGGCGGCGGTCGCGCAGATGGCGGTCGCCGACCAGCACCGCATGAAGGGGGCCGGGAATCGAGAATCCTTCCACCGCAGGCAGATCGTGCACCTGGCCATCGGTGATCATGATCGCCCCGGCGAAACGGCGGGGGGGAATCTCGTCTAGAAGCGCCTGCAACGGGGCGAACAGCCTTGTGCCCTCATCGCGGGGAAGGGTGCCCTCCTCCGCCACCTGCTGGCGCTGACCGGCGCGAACAACCCTGACTTCAAGCGAGTCATGGCGGTCCATCCGTTCCAGAAGATGGGCGCGGACCGCATCGGCCGCCTTATCCCGCTCGGCAAATCCCATGCTGGGGCTGTCATCGACGATCACCACGGCGATATCCGACAACGGCTCGCGCTGTTCGCGATCCAGCGAAGGGTTGGCCAGCAGCGCGAGCAGTACGGCAAAGGCCACGGCCCGGATGGCGATGCCTCCGGCCCTGCGCCAGGCGCCAAGGGCAAGGCTTGCCATGGCGGCGGCTGTGAGCAGCCAGAACAGCGGCCACGGGATCAGCGGGGCCAGGGCAAGGCTTGAGGATGCGATCATCATCCGGATGCTTTCCGTCTGCGAGAGCCGGTCACTGGCCAAGCCTTTCCAGAATGGCCGGAACGTGAACCTGATCGGATTTGTAGTTCCCGGTCAGGGCATACATCACCAGATTGATGCCGAAGCGCAGGGCCATTTCGCGCTGGCGTTCCCCGCCTGGCGTGACCGGGAACAAGGGCTGGCCGAACGGATCGGTGGCCCATGCGGCGGCGTAGTCGTTGGACCCGATGACGACGGACGAGACCCCGTCATGGGCCAGGGCGGGGGCGCTTTCGACCCAGACGTCCCCGCCTTCCCAGCGTCCGGGAAAGCTGCCCAGCAGATAGAATGCCCGGGTCAGGATATGATCGGGAGGCACCGGTGCCAGCGGCGGCATCCTCAGCCCCTGAAGCAGCCGCTGTAACGCGCCGCTCTCTCCGCCGATCCCGCCCTGGTCGCGGGTGTCGAACAGGATCATGCCTCCGGTAGAGAGAAAATGCGCCAGCCTCTCGCGCGCTGCGGCGTCGGGAAGGCTCTGGCCGGGTGCAATCGGCCAGTAGAGCAGCGGGAAAACGCTGATCTCGTCGCGGTTGATGTCGATGGCGATCGGCTCCTCCGGTTCCACGGAGGTGCGGTTGCGCAATGCACGGGACAGGCCCGAAAGCCCCTGATGGGCAATACTGTCGATCCGCTCGTCCCCGGTCAGCACATGGGCCAGCCGGGTTTCGAAGGTGGCCTCCATGATCCTGCGATCCTCAGGCATGGCCGGGCGCCCTGTCCTTGTTTCTGCCCCGGGCAGGGACTGGGCGAGGGCCGAACCAGCGCTTGATCCCGTTCCCGTTCCCTGCCATGGGGCAAGGGCGGGACTGATCAGAACAAGGGCAAGGATGGCCGCTGCCGCCGCCCCGGAACGGGCGCGGCGTCCCGGCAGGGGCGGCAGCAGACCGCGGAGCGCGAGGCTGATCCACAGATCGATCAGAAGGACAAGAACGGCGAGCGCCAGAAGCCATGGCTTGAGATCGCGTTCAAGCGGCGGGGCAAGGAGGCCGGAAGACACTCCCGAGGGCAGGGCCCCGAAGGGCACCAGATCGGTCATGCCTTCGGTCAGGTTCAGGGCCCTGCGTGCCTGGGGGGTGCCGTAGTAGCCCGGCGGGTGGGCAGGGCCGATGGCGGGGGGGGCATCTTGCGTCAGGGCGGGCAGGGCGCGCACCGCCTGTCCGGGAGGCACGAACCGCCCGAAACCGTCCAGCAGCGAAAGCGGCGGGGCCGCAGCCCTGGTTGCCGGGCTGACGCCCTGGCTCAGATCCACCAGACGGCGCAGCATTTCGACGAACAGGCCGGACAGGGCCAGATTCGACCGATCGGCATTGGCCGTGGTGTGAAGCAGCACCATCTGTCCCTGGCCGCGCCCTGCCCAGGTGACAAGGGGCGTGCCATCTTCCAGCCGGGCCCAGCTCTGCCGCGGCAGATCGAGGGAGGGCTGGGCCAGAACCTGGCGATGGACCTGCACATCTCCGGGAACCATCAGCCCGGCGAACGGAGAATCGGCGGCAAAGGGGGCCAGCGCCGAGGGTTCGGACCAGCTCATCGCCCCGCCAAGAACGCGGTCGCCCCGGCGGAGGGGAACCGGGGTGAGGCTGTCCGGAGCCGCCGCAAGCCTTGGTCCGGCAACCCTGAGCAGGGTTCCACCTTTCTCGACCCAGCCGAGGATCCTCTCGATGGAAAGATCCGACAGGGTCACGGAATCGGGAAGAATCAGCACGGCAAGGTCGCGGGCCAGAAGATCGCCGACATCACCACGGGACAGATCGACGAACGGGGCCAGCGCCCTGTCGAGATAGAACACCTCCGAAAGAAGGGGCTGTTCCTGGGCCCGGTCGCCCGTGGTTGTCACGATGCCGACCGGGCGGCGGCGCCATTGCTCGTCGAGCAGGATGGTGGTGCCGGCGCTGGCGACACCTTCGATCTCGAGCCGGGCAAGCCGGTTGCGCAGCTCCACGGGCAGATCCAGAGGCGTTTCCACCCGAACCGCCCTTTCGGGAAACAGGACCGGGGTTCGGGCCAGAACCCTTCCGGATTCATCAAGCCCTCGAATCCACGCCGTTGCCTCGCCGCCGCCGCTTCTCAGCAGGGCAAGGCGCAGGCCGCCATCTTCGGCAAGCGGGGGCAGCAGGGCGGGGCTGCGTGCCGCCGGCGGATCGGTCAGGATCGTCAGTGGCCCCTTTCTCTGCAGGGCGCGCGCGAAGTCGTGGGCGCTCACCTCGGCCGGGCGCGAAGGTCTTGCCTGCGGCTCCACACCCGGGGTCTCGATTCCGTCGGCCAGCCAGAAAAGGTTGACCGATGCGGGGATGTCGGCGGCCTCAAGGGCGGCGAGAGCATCCCTGCGTGCGGGGGGCCAGGGCCTCGGAACGAGGGCCTGAACCCTGTTTCGCGCTGTTGCGGGGCTCATCAGGCCGCTCATGGTGATGGGGCCGCCATCGGCAGGCGCGGCGGTGGCAAGCAGCATCACCGCACGATCTTCGCGCTCGGCACGGGCCAGCAGGCTTTCCAGCGTGTCGATCCGCCGCTCCCAGCCGGCAGCGGAAGCCCAGCCATCGTCCACCACCAGCACCACCGGGCCGTTGGCATGAAACGGTGAGGGCGGGTTGATCAGCGGTTGCGACAGCCCGAGGATCACCAGGGTCGCGACAAGCATCCTGAGCAGGATCAGCCAGGGCGGGGTACGCGCAGGGGTGGGTTCCCTCGGGTTCAGTCCGAACAGAAGGCGGATCGCCGGAAACCCGATGCGCTGCGGCGCCGGTGGCGTGATGCGCAGAAGCCACCAGAGCAGCGGCAGCGCGGCCAGGGCGGCCAGCGCCCAGGGCGCGGCGAAGGCAAGGGATCCAAGGCTCAGCATCGGCCGCTCACGGATCGGCTGCGGGTCTTGATGTGGCCTTGCCCCTTCATCACGGGCGCCGTCCCGCACTCATCGCGCCATGAAGGGCGAGAAGCGCCTCGCTTGTCGGGCGATCGGTGTGATGCAGGGTGAAGCTCCAGCCAAGGCGAAGGGCCGTGGCGCTCACCGTTTCGCGGCGCGCGGCAAGGCGGCGCTGGTAGTCGCCCCGCACTGCTTCCGTGCGTTCGATCAGCGCCTCGCCTTCCGCTTCGAGCCCTTCGAAGCGGACCCGTCCACGGAAGGGCAGGGTTTCTTCCGCCGGATCGAGCACCTGCACCAGATGTCCGCACAGGCCGCGGCTGGCGAAACGGCCGAGACAGGACGAGATGTCCTCCATCGGGCCAAGAAAGTCGCCGGCGATCACCAGATGGCCGTGACGGGGCAGCGCCACGGCCGGGGGAACACCGGCCGTGTCTTGTGAAACCGCTGCCCTTTCGCGCTGGCGTTCGAGGCTTTCGGCGAGACGGATCAGCCCGGCCCGTCCGGTCATCGGCGGCCGCTCGTCACCGGCCAGGGCGACGGCCTCTCCGGCCCGGGTCAGCAGCACGGCAAGGGCAAGCATCAGCAGGGCGGCCCGGTCCGCCTTCTCGGGAAGGTCACGTCGGGATGCATAGCGCATCGATGGCGATGGATCAGGCCAGAGCCACACCGAATGGGCACTCACCCATTCCTTTTCCCGCACGACGACATGATCGGTTCTGGCCGACCGGCGCCAGTCGATCCGCTGGGCCGGTTCTCCCGGTTGATAGTCGCGGAACTGCCAGAAAGACTCTCCGGGGCCGGCACGCCGGCGCCCATGGGCGCCGGGCAGGGCGGTCTCGGCCACCTGCCATGCCCGAACCAGCAGCGGCGGCAGGCGTGCTGCCGCCCGCTCGGCGTCGGGAAGCTGTGTGTCGATGGCCGCTTTCATGCCCTGTGTCATGCCCTGTGTCCGTTCATCCCTTCCTCCGCTTCTGCCTGAACGCGTTCATGGCTGTGGAGCTGTATCCGGAAGATCCCTTCCGATCCCGGCCGCCCCGATCCACGATGCCCACAGGGCAGGAAGAGGGCATCCCCCCGACCGGCACCATCATTCACCGGCACTAGCATTCACTTGCGCCATCATTCGAGGGGGGCGCAGAGACGCGCGATCACCTGATCGATCGTGACCCCCTCGGCCCTTGCCGCAAAGCTGAGGGCCATGCGATGGCGCAGGACAGGAGGGGCAAGGGCGATCACATCCTCGACCGAGGGAGCAAAACGGCCATCAAGAATGGCGCGGGCGCGGCACGACAGCATCAGCGCCTGGCTGGCGCGCGGCCCCGGACCCCAGGCGATCTGGGAATCGATGGTCGCGTTTCCGCCACCGGGGCGCGCGGCGCGGACCAGGCTCAGGATCGCTTCGATCACGGATTCGCCGACCGGCATCCGCCGCACAAGCGCCTGCGCGGCAACCAGTTCCGCGGCATTCAGAACCGGCTCTGCGTCGTGCTCGCGGGCTCCGGTGGTGGCCAGCAGCATGGCGCGCTCGGCATCCTCGGAAGGGTAGTGCACATCGATCTGCAGAAGGAACCGGTCCAGCTGGGCCTCGGGCAGGGGATAGGTGCCTTCCTGCTCCAGCGGGTTCTGGGTGGCCAGGACATGGAACGGATGCGGCAGGGGGCGTGAGTGCCCCGCCACGGCGACGGAATGTTCCTGCATCGCCTGAAGCAGGGCCGACTGGGTGCGCGGCGAGGCGCGGTTGATCTCGTCCGCCATCAGCAGCTGGCAGAAGACCGGACCCTGAATGAAGCGGAAATGACGGCTGCCGGTTTCGCTGTCCTCGAGGATTTCCGAGCCGAGAATATCGGCAGGCATCAGATCCGGCGTGAACTGGATGCGCTTGTCCTCAAGCCCGAGGACGGTGCCAAGGGTCTGGACCAGCCGGGTCTTGGCGAGGCCCGGAACGCCGATCAGAAGGGCATGGCCGCCGCTGAGCAGGGTGATCAGGGCTTCGTCCACCACCTCCTGCTGGCCGAAGATGACGCGTCCGACGGCCTTGCGCACGGCGGCCAGTCGTTCGCCCAGGGCGTCGATGGCCGAAGCCAGATCCTCGGCGCCATCCGTGGCCGCCTCTGACCATGCGGTTGTGGTCCGGAGATCCGAGGGATCGCCCGCCGAACGCTCTGGCGCGGCGGCGGGATGCGGGGGTGAGGATTCGGTGGTCACGGCATCTCCCTTCGACGGGGGCTGGCGGCTGGACTACGGTCGGAAGTCGAAAGACGGGGCCGGAAGCCCGTCGGGGCGGGCGCCAGGAAACCGAGGCCATTCGAGTCCGGAACGGGGCGGGCCTCCAGACAGGTCTTCCGCCCCGCCATGGGCCCGGTATAGGATGGGGCATGTTCCGACCGGGCCGATGCCATGGCCCGAAGTATACGCGCGAAATGGACGAAAATGTGATCGATTCTTCGTCAGTCTGCGCCTCCGGGGCCTTTCACGTCGCGGCCGATGGCACCTGGTATCACGAGGGGGTGCCGATCCGCCGTGAAGCGCTGGTTCGGCTCTTCGCCGGGGCCCTGTGCCGCGATCCTTCAGGGGCCTATTGGCTGCGCAGTCCGGGCGAGACGATTCCCGTGACGGTGGAGGATGCGCCCTTTCGGGTCGTCGATGTCCTGTGCGAGGGAGAGGGGCGCTCGGCGACAATCATCCTGATCACCGATCTTGGCTGGCGCGTGCCTCTCGATGCGGCGCATCCCCTTCATCTTGTGACGGGGCAGGACGGGCCAAGGCCCTATCTGCGTCTCGATGGCGGGCTTTCCGCCCTGATCACCCGTCCTGTCTGGTACCGGCTTTGCGAGAGAGCCGTCGCGGCGGACAAGACCGGCCCGGTTCCGGGCCCTGCGGGCGTGTGGAGCGCCGGATGTTTCTTTCCCCTGGAGGGTGTGGCCCCCGATCCTGCCCGCGATTTCGAGAGGAAGGGCGGGCCGCCATGACGCGCGACGAGGTGGCGCGGCGGATTGCGGCAGGGTTGTTCGATCCCGCCGATGCCCGCTGCCGGGAGAGTTTCCTGCTGGGTTTCGGGCCGGATCAGCGCCGGGTTCCCGTGGCCGATCAGGGATCGGTCTACCGCCCTGCGGCGGTGCTGGTGCCGCTGATCGATCGCGGCGACCGCATCACCATCATGCTTACGGAACGCAGCGCCGACC
>JBJHAU010000126.1:0-6667 GCA_050480665.1 Alphaproteobacteria bacterium
GCCGTCATCCGGGCGATCACCCCGGGAACGAAAGCCATCATGCCGGTGCATCTCGGAGGGCAGATCGTGCCCATGGCCGATCTTGAATCGATTGCCGAAGAGCATGGCATTGCCCTGATCGAGGATGCCGCCCAGGCCATCGGCGCGAGGGATTCCGCCGGGCGGAAAGCAGGCAGCATCGGGGTGTTGGGGTGTCTCAGTCTCAATCCCATGAAGGTTCTGAAGGGCTTCGGCGAGGGCGGGGTGATCGTGACCGATGATCCGCTGTTATGCGAAAGGCTGCGCGCCTTGCGCGATAACCGCCACGCCATGGTCGATGGCAGGGCCGTACCTGGACATAACGGCCGGCTCGACACGATTCAGGCTGCGGCCCTTTCGATCCGGCTTGGATATCTCGAAGCCGTGATCGCGCGCAGACAGGCCATCGCCGCCCGGTATGATGAAGCCCTGGCGCCCCTTGTCTCGATCCCCCGATCCCTGCCAGGGGCGCGCGATGTCTATTACAGCTACACCATTCGCACGCGGCATCGCGATGCCCTTGCCCGGTACCTTTCCGGGTGCGGAATCGGCACCCGCATCCAGTACGAAACCCTTCTGCCCCAGGCCTTGCCCTATGCCCGCCCCGGTGTCGAGGCCGATTTTCCGCAAGGGGTTGCGGCAACCCGCGAGGTTCTTTCCCTGCCCTGCCATGAACGGCTGAGCGAATCGCAACAGGATCATGTGATCCGTTCGGTGCAGGGGTTCTTTGCGGCCCGGAAGGGGTGATCCTTCAGATCGTCACCGGAACCAATGGGCGAGGTCCGAAACCGGATCTCGCCCATTGCCTTGTCGGTCCATGACCCTCTTCAGACGGGGCCTTCGCTGTGTTGTGAGGGCCCGTGCCTAGTTCTGCGGACGTGGCAGAATCTCGCGGGTCATCTGCACGATGTTCTCGGGAATGCTGTACAGCTCTTCCAGTGCGGCGGCGGCCTCTTCACCGGTCATGGGCGAAATTGGCCTTCCGGTGCGGCGGGAATCCTCCACCATCGCCGGATCCTTCATGGCGTTGTTGAAGGCAGTTCTGAGGGTCTGAAGCCTGTCGGCGGGAACGTCACGCCGGGTGATGAAGGGACGGCCGATATCCGAGGCAGCGGTGAGCAGGCGCACCATCTGCTTCCTTTCCTCGGTTGGCGCAAGATCCACGGCCCAGGGAATGTCGGGAGACATGTCATCGGGGAGGACCTGCGAAGATCGCATCAGGTGGGTCAGGCTTCCAGCCTGCTGCCAGCTAGGGGGAACGCTCGACCACTCGCCGCAGTCACCATCCAGCTCGCCGCGTTCGATCGCGATCTGCTTGTCCCGCGAGCCGGGATAGCCGGTCACCTGACGGAGGTTCACCCCGAAGACGCCCTTCAGCATGGCCTGGTTGAAGTAGGAGGCCGATCCCACACCGGTCAGCCCGTAGATGATCTCGTTTCCAGTGGCGGCGAGCTCAAGCGCATTGCTGACTCCGGGATGCCGCTCCTTCCAGACATAACAGACCGAGATGTCGCGATTCATCGAGCCGACCCAGGCATAATTGCGGAAATCGAGCTCCATGTCCGCCGGCGGCAGCACGATGGAACTGGTGATCTGGCCGAAGTTGAAGATCACGATGGCCGTTCCATCATTGGGTGCGGCGGTATCCAGATACTGGATTGCCCGCCGGCTGGCCGCGCCGGGCATGTTCTGCACGATCACCTGCGGATTGCCGGGAATGTGATTGCCGATATGGCGGGCGAGCATGCGTCCATAGGCATCGTAACCGCCGCCGGGGCTGAAGCCGACGGTGATGGTGACGGTCTTGCCACGATAGAAATCATCGGCCTGAACCGTGGCGGGAAGAGCGGCGAGGGTGGCAACGGCGAGGAACGCGGCCGTGCCGCCGACATATCGGGACTTGCCCATATTCGTCTCCTGAAGTGATGTGAAGCCTGATCTGTTTGTCGCGAGTGTGTTTTTTTATCTTCGGATACCCTAGAACAACCGCGGCTAGCGGGTGTCCAGAACCGGAACCCACTTCACCATGCCCTTTTTCAGGGCAGCGTTGCCATCTTTCAGGGCAGCGTTGCCATCAGGCGCCCATGCCCCGCAACCGGCGCGCGAACGCAGAGCCGTTTCATGATTTCCCAGGCCTTGCTGGCGACAGCATGAACGACCGGTCGCCCGAGATCGGATTCAAGCGTCTCGATCAGCTTGAGGGTGCGCCAGCCCGATCCCTGGATATAAAGGGCCTCGGCTTGCGGGTGGGCGAGGAACAGGCCCTTGATGTGCGTATAAAGCGCCTCGGGGGCGATCTGGCCGACGGCGTCGAAGGGTGTTTCGAGAGGCTCCATGGCCAGAACCTCGATTCCCGCTGCCGTCAGATAGTCCGTGACGATCGTGTTCTGGATGGCCGAATAGCTGGCCCCCACGATTCGCCCGACACCAAGGGCGCGAAACGCCGCAAGATGGTTCGTTCCGGCGGTAAAGATCTGAACCCCGTACTGGCGTTCCCATCGTTTCAGCAGAGCCTTTTCACGCTTCGGTCCAAGCAGCATGAAGGGAGGGGCCCCCGCCGGATGCACCACTTCGGCACCGGCTTCGGCAAGAATCGCGAGATGCGGTTCATAGGCCTTGTGCGCATCGGTGAACTCGTCCCGATCGCCCTTGCGGATATCCAGATAACGGGGAAGCAGGCCAACACCATCCGGAAGCAGGCGGATCACCTCTTCGGTCGCACCGGGACGCATGGTGGGAAGAATCATGCCGGCGGTACCCCGCCAACTGCTGAAGGGCATGGGACATCTCCGTGGAAACGGGACAGGGAAAAGGAAAGGGAAGGGAAGGGTGAGATCACGCGGGCGAGGATGCTCTTGCGCGATGCGGGCCACCGCGCAAGAGCGATCCATCACCGGAAACGATCCATCACTGGGCGGCGAACAGGGTATTGTAGCGTTCGATCACCGAAGGAGGGATGGCGACAAGCTCGGCCACGAGGTCGTGAACGCGCTGGCCGTCGATGGGGGAAATATCCAGTCCCAGCTTTCCGGCCTCGGCCAGATAATCGGGATTTTCCATCATGTCCATGAAGGCCTTGCGCAGGGCGGCGGCCCGATCCTGAGGCAGATCCGGCGGCGCAAGGAACGGAAGCGCCATGTAGAACGGGGCTTCCATGAAGGCCACGAGCGGGGCATCGGCGGGATCCTGGATCAGCTCACGGGCGGTGGGAACGCCAGGCATGTCAGGATGGGCTTCGGTGCGTCCGAAGGCGACCATCGGCTTGATGCGCTTGTTGTCCCAGAGGTCACGCTGGCCAGCGAGGATCGAGCCAAGACCCATGATGGTCCCGTCAACCTCTCCCTGCTGCATGGCAAGGATGATCGGTGCCGCACCTGCGTAACCGCGCACCACATCGATATCAAGGCCCAGGGCTTCCCGCGCCAGAATGGCGAAGTTCAGGTTGGTCGAACCCGGCCCGCCCGCACCAAGCACGGCCTTCCGGGATCGCAGGTCCAGCGCGGTTTCGGCCGGATGCTCGGTCCTTACAAACAGCAGATAGGCATCGTTGCCATAGGATGAGGGGCTGCCGATCCAGGTGAATTTCAGGGGATCGAAGCGGACGCCGGGATCCTTCAGCACATAGGCCTGAGGTATGGCGCGGCCGACGATTCCCATGACCGAGCCGTCCTTTTCGGCAATGTTGTAAAGGTGATTCGCAGCCGTCATGCTGCCGGCGCCGGGCATGTTCTGCACGACCATGTTCGGCGTTCCCGGAATGTGACGGGGCATGAAGCGGGCGGTGAGGCGGGCGTTGATGTCGTAGGTGCCGCCCGGGGCATAGCCGACGATCATCCGCATCCCGGTCTTGCTGTAGAACGCCTCGACCGCCTGTGCCTGGGATGGCGCCATCGCCATGCCCCAGGTCGTCGTCAGTCCAAGGACCGAGATGCCAAGGATTATCCGCAGAGGAAGGCTCAAAAGGCCGTTTCTGCGGCAAGATGAGGATCTGGCTTTCATCGTACTCTCCTTGTTAAGCATGGACTGGTTTTTCAGGGATTGTCGGGGATTACACCCGGGTCAGGACAGGAGCATGCATCCTGTATTGCTCCTTCCCGGTATGGCTGTTACCTTTTCACCAATCCTCCATCGAAGCAAGGCCCCATCTTGAGAAAGGGGTTCGATGGTCAGCTGAGGGGCAGCCTGACTTCATCGATGAAGTCTCATCATCAATGAGGTTCCACCAAAACAAGGGAGAGTTCCATGTTTCACCCTCGATCAACCCGCAAGACATCCACCGGCAAGGCGGCCATGGCCACGATGCTTGTCGCCGGGCTTGGCAGCCTGGGTCTGGCAATGCCTGCCGCTGCGGATCCTGTCGCCGATTTCTACAAGGGCAACGAAGTCCGGATGCTGATCGGCTCCGGTGCAGGGGGTGGCTATGATACCTACACCCGCGCCTTCACCCGCCATTATGCCCGCCACATTCCCGGCAACCCTCGAATCGTCAACCAGAATGTTCCGGGCGCCGGGTCGCTTGTGGCCACCAATGAACTGTTCAACAACGCGCCGCGCGATGGCACGGTTCTGGGCGGCATCTTCAACACGATGATCACCGAACCGCTGATCGGAACCCGCCAGGCCCGGTTCAACCCCATGGAATTCAGCTGGATCGGCTCCATGGGCAAGCAGCGGGGCATTTGCGTGACCTGGCATACCAGCCCGAACAAGACGCTGGACGATGTCATCGGCAAGGAGCTGACAACATCAGCCACGGGGGCGACCGGCAACTCCGCCACCTTCCCGCGAATCTTCAACCATCTTCTCGGCACCAATTTCCGCGTGATTCTCGGCTATTCCACCTCAGGAAGCCGCCTGGCGCTGGAGCGTGGCGAGGTCGATGCCATCTGCGGCCTCAGCTATGAAACGCAGATGTCGGCCCAGCCCGACTGGATTCTGGAAAAGAAGGTCAACATCATCGCCCAGATCGCTCTCGACCCGCATCCCGATCTTCCGCATGTGGTCAATGCCTATGATCGGGTCACGGATCCCCATCAGCGTCAGGTGGTCGAACTGCTGCTGACCAACCAGGAAATCGGTCGGCCGATCGTTGCCCCGCCTGCGGTGCCCGATGATCGTCTCGCGGCCTTGCGCGCGGCCTTCATGGCGACGATGAAGGATCCGGAGTTCCTGGCGGATGCCAAGCGTCTCAATCTCGAGATCGATCCGATCGATGACAAGGAGATCATGCGCCTGATCTCACGCGCCTACAGCCTGCCGACGGATGTGGTGGCCGAAGCGGGGCGTCTGGTCGGGCGTCTTCAGGAAGGCGAATATGTGGAATGCACCCAGTTCACCAGGGATTCCCAGTGGTGCAGCTGAGCCCAGTGGTGCACTTGAACCAGGTGTTCTGAAAATGGCAACGCCGCTCCCGGGCAGGGAGCGGCGTTGCCTTTTCCGGACCGGGGCGGATGCGCTGCCCTGATCCGCCATCCTTCATTTCCGAAAAGGGAGAGACCCATGGCCCCGCCGCGTGCCCGTATCGGCTATTCCTGTGTTGCCTATGTCACCGAACTTCTGCCGCGCTATGTCTATCGGATCGTGCCCGAGGATGTGGTGATGTCGATTCTGACCCTGCAGATCACCTCGCACAGCAAGGAGCAGTTCGAAAGCCTTTACGATCAGGGCCTGCGTGCCGTGGCCTCCTTTGCCAGGGCCGGGGCGGACGTGATCGTGATGGGGGGGGCGCCGACAAACATTTCCCACGGCGAAGATCATCTGGAACGCGTGCTGGCCGAGATGTCGGATACCTACGGTGTGCCCGTCAGTTCCAGTGCCATGTGCCAGAAGCATGCGCTTCAGGCGGTGGGGGCGAAGAAGATCGGTTCGATCAACCCGGCGGTCCCCCGCAAGATCGCCGATGGCGCGAGCGGCGCCCTCAGCCCCGGGATGGAGGTGATCGGCCAGCGCCATGCCGGAGCCGTTCTTGAGGAATACAACCGGATTCCCCCGGAACGGGCGCTTGAACTGGGACGCGATCTGATTCGGGAACATCCCGAGGTGGACACCCTGATCTACGGCTGTCCGCACTGGGCGACGATCGAGGCGATCGAACCTCTGGAACAGGAACATGGGGTCACCGTGATCACGGCGCTTCAGGCGATCCTGTGGGAGGCGATGCGGCTTGCCGGGGTCAAGGATTCCATTGACGGCTACGGACGGCTTCTGCGCGAGCATGACAGCCTGCCTGCCCGGTAAGCGGCCTGAAGGAGCCCCCTGAAGGAACGCGCCGGAATGGGGCGTCCACTGTAAGGGCGTCGGGAATTTTTCCGGTCAGGAATGTGCCGGCGCGGGATCGATCCCGCATTCATCGCGGGTGGCAGGGAGATTGCCGCTTTTTCCGGCATCGGGGCAGGCCTCGCCGATGCACGAGACCGGGCCCGTTGTCGAAAGCCGGACACGATCACCGATGGAAAGATCGGTTTCCGGCGGTGTGAGCGCAAGAAGGCGCTGGCCTCCCGTGGATTCCAGCCAGTAGAGCAGATCATGGCCCCGGTATTCCCGACCGATGATCCGTGCGTGGGGATTCGACGTTTCCGCGGAAAGCACAAGCTGTTCGGGCAACAGGGCGATCCGCACCGGTCCTTCGCAGCGATGATTGAGCGGAATG
>JBJHAU010000127.1:0-6619 GCA_050480665.1 Alphaproteobacteria bacterium
GAGCGGGCACGACAGGCTGTCCGATGCGGAGCCACTGGTCAGCTCCGAGGACAGCCAGGCCCTGGCCATGCTCAACGCCCGCTATGCCGGCACCAACCGGCAGGGCCTGCCCTATCTGATCACCGCCGAACAGGCGCTTCAGGACAATCCCGACGCCGATCTCATCCGCCTGCTCAATCCCCAGGGAGACATGACCACATCCTCGGGCGCCTGGATGATGTTGAGCGCCCCCGAGGGCGATTACTTCCAGGCCAGCGACCAGCTTTCCCTTTTCGGCGGCGTCACCCTGTTCCACGATTCCGGCATGACCTTCACAAGCCCCACGGCCGAGCTCGACCTTGCCGGCAACACCGCATCCGGCAACGATCCGGTCACCGGCATGGGGCCCGCCATGACGGTGGAGGGAGAGGGATTCCGGATTCTGGACGATGGCACACGGATCCTGTTCACCGGAACGGCCCGCGCCATCCTCTATCCCGCAGCACGCAGCCCGGCCGCGCAACCGACCGGCACCGGGGGCGCCCCATGATGGGAAAGGTGGAGAGAACCGGGTGGCCTTTTCTCCGGCGCGCCCCGCTCCTGATCCCGGGCGGTCGCCCTGCTCCGGTCACGATCATGCGCCTGCTCGTGTTCATGCTGCTGGCCACAGGTCTTGCCCTTCCCGGTTTCGGGGGGCCCGTCGCGGCACAGGGGCTGACCACAGGCGGCGGCCAGAGCCCCGTGGAGGTCTATGCCGACGCCGGAATCGAGTGGAACCAGGCCGACCGGCAATACATCGCCCGCGTCAACGCCCGGGCGGTGCAGGGCGACACCACGGTCTATGGCGACGTGCTTGTCGCCTATTACGAGGATCGCCCCGATGGCGGCTCGGAAATCTTCCGCATGGATGCCATCGGCAATGTGCGCATCGTCTCGCCGGACCAGACCGCCTATGGCGACAAGGCCGTGCGCGATCTTGTTCAGGGTATCGTGGTGATGACCGGCACCGCGCTGCGCCTTGTCACCCCCAACGAGATCATCACCGCCCGCGACAGCCTGGAATATTACGAGGAACAGGACATGGCGGTGGCGCGCGGCGAGGCCATCGCACGCCCGGCGGACGATCCCGAAGGGCGGGAACGGGAAATCCGGGGCGATGTGCTGACCGCCCATTTCGTGGCGGCAGAGGCACCCGAAAGAGCATCCGGAACGGAAAACGGCGGCGATTCGCGCAGGATCGAAAGGATGGAAGCCTTCGGCAATGTCTTCATCAAGCGGCCCGGCGAGATTGCGCGCGGCGACCGCGGGGTTTATCGTCCCGGCAACGATATTGCCGATCTGTGGGGGAATGTCAGGATCACCCGGGGACAGACCCAGATGAGCGGCGACCGGGCCGAGGTGAATTTCGCCACCGGGATCAGTCGCCTTCTCGCCGCCGACGCCACCGATGGCGGCCCGGTCCGTGCCCTGATCGTCCCCGAGCCGCGCCTGCCGCCCGGCCAGCAATGAGCGGGCCTTTCTTCTTCTGTCCCTGTCCCTGTCGAACGAGACCGCACCCAAGATGAGCGCCGCGAGCCCGCCCCACACCCCAACCCCCGTTCTGGTCCAGAACAATTCCGGACTGGAAGCGATCAACATCGGCAAGCAGTTCAAGAAGCGGCCGGTGCTTCGCGGTGTCAGCCTTGCGGTACAACGCGGTGAAGTCGTCGGGCTTCTCGGCCCCAACGGCGCCGGCAAGACCACCTGCTTCTACATCCTTTCCGGCCTGATCCGGCCCGATTACGGCACCATCCGGCTTGACGGCACCGACATCTCGGATCTTCCCCTGTATCGGCGCGCCCGCCTCGGGATTGGCTATCTTCCTCAGGAAGCCTCGATCTTCCGCGGGCTGAACGTGGCCGACAACATTCGTGCAGTGCTGGAAACCGTCGAACCGGTGGCGGAAACGCGCGAGGCGATGCTCGACGATCTGCTGGCCGAATTCTCGATCACCCATCTGAAGCGCACCCCGTCCCTCGCGCTTTCCGGCGGCGAAAGGCGGCGGGTGGAAATCGCCCGCGCCCTGGCCGCATCACCCCATTTCATGCTGCTCGACGAGCCCCTGGCCGGGATCGATCCCGTGGCGCTCGGCGATATCCGCACCCTGATCCTGCATCTGAAGGATCGGGGCATCGGCGTTCTCATCACCGATCACAACGTTCGGGAAACGCTGGAGATCGTGGATCGTGCCTATATCATCCACGATGGCCAGGTTCTGATGGACGGCAAGCCCGATGCCATTCTGGCGCATGAAGGGGTACGGAGGGTCTATCTGGGAGACCGCTTCTCCCTGTAGGCTCAGGCCATGGTTCTTTCGCCTCGACTTTCGCAGAAGCTGACCACCTCGCTGGTGATGACCCCACAGCTCCAGCAGGCGATTCGCCTGTTGCAGATGTCGAATCAGGAACTTGCCGAATACATCGCCGGAGAAATCGAACAGAACCCCCTTCTGGAACGGGAATCCCCCGATGGCGGGATGGAAGACGGACCGGCCGATCCTGACGGCGCGACCGGGCGTGAGGGGATCGATCCGGGCGAGTCGGGCACGCTGGACGGGCTGGGTCGCGACCGGCGCGCCGAATCCGGGGGGGAAGGGCCGGCCCTGCCCGACACGGCCGAGGCCGCCGGGGCGGTTCTCGATACCGATTTCGACAATGTCTGGACCAACGATGATCGCGGCGCGGAGGAAGCCCCGATCCTTCCCGCATCGGACTGGGGCAGCGGCGGTTTCGACGCCCAGGGCCTTGATCCGGAATCGCGCATGGAACGGCCCGAGAGCCTGCGCGACCATCTGATGGCCCAGATCAACCTTGTCTTCTCCGGTGCGGCCGACAGGCTGATCGCCACCGTCCTTGTGGATGCCCTGGACGAGGCCGGCTATCTCACCGCACCGCTGGCCGAGATCGCCGACAGGCTTGGCATCGATCCCGCCCGGCTCGAATCGATCCTGCTCCGGGCCCAGGAATGCGATCCCCCCGGGGTGTTTGCCCGCAGCCTTGCCGAATGCCTGGCCCTGCAACTCAAGGATCGCAACCGCCTCGACCCTGCCATGGCTGCCTTGCTTGACCATCTCGATCTTCTGGCCGAGCGAAACCTGCCGGCCCTTTGCCGTCTGTGCGGAATCGATCGCGAGGATCTCGCCCTGATGATTCAGGAAATTCAGGCCCTCGATCCCAAGCCGGGGCTGCGTTTCGGCGAAACCGCAGCCCATGCGGTCATCCCGGATATCCTGCTCAGCCGCAACCGCGATGGCGGATGGCGGATCGAGCTCAACCCCGATACCCTGCCGCGGGTGCTGATCAACCGCCAATACCTGACCATGCTGGACCGCGCGCCCGCCGACAGGCAGGCCCGGCGCTACATCACCGAGCGGCTTCAGGCCGCCAACTGGCTGACCCAGGCCCTGCATCAGAGGGCGGAAACGATCCTGAAGGTGGCCACCGCCATCGTCGAGACCCAGGAGGGATTCTTCCGCGACGGGATCAGCGGGATGAAGCCCCTGATCCTCAAGGAAATCGCCGATCTCATCGGCATGCACGAAAGCACCGTCAGCCGGGTCACCAGCAACAAGTACATCGCGACCCCGCGCGGAATGTTCGAGCTGAAATATTTCTTCACCCAGGCCCTTGCCTCCCGCCATGGGGGCGAGGCACATTCTGCCATGGCCGTACGCCACCGTATCCGGGAGCTGATCGACGGCGAAACGCCGGAAACCGTTCTGTCCGACGACAGACTTGTCGCCATCCTCGAATCGGAAGGAATCGAGATCGCCCGCCGGACAGTCGCCAAATACAGGGAATCGATGCGGATTCCTTCCTCGATCCAGCGCCGGCGTCAGAAGGCCCCGGGATTCTGACGGCACCGGACCACGACCTGACCCCCGGATTCGGGAGAAGAACATTGGAAATCAATGGGTTGGAAAACCCCCTTGACTCCGGCATCCGAGGCTCCTAGCCTCGCGCCACCTCGACCCCCACGATGGATTTTCGAGGCCGCTACAACCCGACATCAGGTGCCCAGTTCGGTACGCAAACCACGCGCATCAAGCGCTGCACCGGTCGTCTCCGACCGAGATCACACCCTCGGCAAGATGCCGCCCCGAAGCGGCCCGGCGCCATGCCGACCATCTCGGCCACGGTGGACCAGCCTTAAGGTGCGGGACGTCGGAAAGGATCCTCCCTTGGACATTGCAGATCTGATTTCCCCTTCTGCGGTTCTTCCGTCCCTGAAGGTGACGAGCAAGAAACAGGCCCTGCAGGAACTGGCCCGCGCCGGGGCCGGGATCGCCGGCCTCGACGAACGCGCGATCCTCGAGGTTCTGATCGAGCGTGAACGGCTCGGCACCACCGGTGTCGGCGGCGGGGTGGCCATTCCCCATGGCAAGCTGCCCGGCATCGATCGCCTGTTCGGTGTCTTCGCCCGGCTTGAGACCGGAATCGATTTTGACGCGATCGACGATCAGCCGGTGGATCTGATCTTTCTTCTGCTGGCCCCGGTTTCCGCCGGCGCCGACCATCTGAAGGCTCTGGCCCGGGTCTCGCGTCTGCTTCGCGACAAGGAGGTCTGCACCAAGCTGCGGGCGTCAGGCTCGCAGGAAGCGCTCTATGCGCTGCTGACCGAAACGGCCACGACCAACGCCGCCTGACAACACGCGCCCGAAGAGGGATAATCCTCGCGACGGGTCAAAACACGCGCAGGGTAGGTGTCTGGATCGGTGTCAGATCTGAGGGCAGATCTGGTGGAGTCGCAGGCCTAGTGGACGTGAACCGCTTCCAGATCGTTGTCGCGAATCATTTCCAGCGCCACACGGATATCGCCCATTACGGCCATCTCGGTGCCATCCGCCGCATGAACGGCAAAGACATCCTCGCCCGCGATCCGGACCGGCTTGACATAGGCCACCATCTGCAGGCCCAACGCCGCCATGTCGCGATCGCTCAGTCCATGCCCTGTGGCGGGCTTTCCGTTCGGGGTCATCATGGGCTGGATGTCTCCGTTCCTGGTTGGGCGTGCCGTGCGGATCGTGCAACGGACGGTTTCAGCCTGCCTACGCCTCGTGGCCCGGATTGGATTGCCCGGAACCGGCCGGATCGGGGTGATCGGAACAGGCTGACGTGACAGAACAGGGGGAAAGAGGAAGGGTCGGCCTGCTGCCGACCCTTCGAAACTGGTGGAGCCGAGGGGAATCGAACCCCTGACCTCGTGAATGCCATTCACGCGCTCTCCCAACTGAGCTACGGCCCCGCGCGGGAAGCCGGCGCGAGACGGGTCGCGCCGGGTGGCAGAAAATAGGGGCCCGCCCGCCCGGGGTGCAAGGAAAAAATGCGCACACACCCCGAGACGCGCCGGAAAAGGGCCGGGCCGGAACAAAAGCGCGGTTTCAGCGATCCTCGTCTCCGGAAGTCTTGTCGATGACACTCGGCAGATCGCCATCGTCATCATCGAGATCGGACGCATCCTCGATCACAGCATCCTCTGCATCGTCTGAATCCTCGTCGTCGGTCTCGAGATCGTCGAGATCGTCGAGATCGTCCTCATCGAGATCATCGACGGGAGAGTCTTCGTCATAGACGGTCTTGGTCGCAAGCTTGGCCGAAACCTTTTCCGGAGGCTTGGCCTGGGGCCTTGCGGCCGGCTGTGCCCGCCGCGGCTTCGAAGGCTCCACATACACGGCCCCGCATTTCGGGCAGATGATCTCTTCACGGGCCATGTCGTAGTATTTGGTTCCACACTCCTGACAGGTGCGTTTCTGGCCCCATTCCGGCTTTGCCACACATGACTCCTCTGGCTGGCGCCCCCCGGTTGCGTCGCACCGTTTCCGAAGGGTCTGTCGCAATGCGCCCCGCCGGGCGAGACTGGCCTCGCAGTCGTTTTCCGGCGTTTCGTCTAGCCCTTTGCCATGATCGGAATGGGCTGTCAAAAGCAAAGTGAGGGGCCGGCGCCGCGCGGGCCGGGCAGGCAGGCGAGACAGCAACCGGCCCTTGTGCTAAACGATGTGCTAAACGATGGCGGAACGGGGTTTCGTGCCGCCGTGGCCAGGGCCCGCCGCCGCGCCCTTCTGCCCTCAAGGCCCCCGGAATCAAGCCCCTGGAACAAGCCGTTCCACCCGCCTGCCCGAACACGCCTTCGACCCGTTCCCCGAAGGCCCAGCCTGAGACCGCAACGGACACCATGACCGCAACGGAAACCACGACTGCCACGGAATCGCAGCCCATGCCCCTGAGGGCGCAGGCCTCGGGCCCCCTTCGCGGACGCCTTGCGGTGCCCGGCGACAAGTCCATCTCGCACCGCGCCCTGATGATCGGCGCCCTGGCCGTGGGCCAGACCCGCATTCGTGGCCTGCTGGAAGGCGAAGATGTTCTGGCCACTGCCTCTGCCCTGCGTACGCTCGGCGTGACCGTCTGTCGCGAGCCGGAAGCCGATGGTACCGCCAGCTATCGGGTGGATGGCGTCGGGCTGGGCGGCCTTGCGGCGCCCGCTTCGGTGCTCGACATGGGCAATGCCGGAACCGGAGCGCGCCTGCTCCTGGGGGTTCTCGCCAGCCATCCCCTGACCGCGCAGATGACGGGGGATGCCTCGCTCTGTTCCCGGCCCATGAACC
>JBJHAU010000128.1:0-6611 GCA_050480665.1 Alphaproteobacteria bacterium
AACCCCGGGGCGGGAATTCACCCTGCTGCAACAGCTGATCGGCAATCTCGGTCGGTTCGAGACCGACTGAAACCCGCCCTGCCCTTTTCCCGGCATTCCCGGCTTCTGTACCCAACCTGGGCCTGAAACTGACCTCATCGACAGGAAAAACCCCGGACCAGATGGCCCGGGGTTTTTTCTGGTCAGTCTTGATGTCGGGAACGTCCCGCGGGGGCGATCCCGTCGCGATCAGGTTCCGGCGACAAGGGCGAGAAGCAGGATGGCGACAATGTTGATGATCTTGATCATCGGGTTGATGGCCGGGCCCGCCGTATCCTTGTAGGGGTCGCCGACCGTGTCGCCGGTCACCGCCGCCTTGTGGGCTTCCGAACCCTTGCCCCCGTGATGGCCATCCTCGATGTATTTCTTGGCGTTGTCCCAGGCGCCGCCGCCCGAGGTCATGGAGATCGCCATGAACAGGCCGGTGACGATCGAGCCCAGCAGCATCGCACCAACTGCCGTGAAGGCCGCAGCCTGCCCGGCAACAAGATTGATCACGAGGTAGAGGACAACCGGGGCCAGAACGGGAAGAAGCGACGGCGCGATCATCTCGCGGATCGCCGATTTGGTCAGAAGGTCGACCGCGCGGCCATATTCCGGCTTGGCGGTTCCTTCCATGATTCCCGGAATTTCCTTGAACTGACGCCGCACCTCGATCACCACCGAACCGGCGGCACGGCCAACCGCCATCATGCTCAGCGAGCCGAACAGGAATGGCAGCATGCCGCCGAAGATCAGGCCGATCACGACAAACGGATCCTGAAGCCTGAAGGTCACCTCAAGATTCGGGAAGTAATAGGTCAGATCCTCGACATAGGCTGCGAACAGAACCAGCGCCGCAAGACCGGCAGAGCCGATGGCATAGCCCTTGGTCACGGCCTTGGTGGTGTTGCCCACGGCATCGAGCGCATCGGTGGTCTTGCGAACATCGGCCGGAAGATCGGCCATTTCGGCAATGCCGCCGGCATTGTCGGTCACGGGTCCATAGGCATCGAGAGCCACGACCATCCCGGCCAGCGCCAGCATGGAGGTGACCGCCACGGCAATGCCGAAGAGGCCTGCGGCCATATAGCTGGCGATGATGCCGGCACAGATCACGAGCGCCGGAAGGGCACAGGCCTCCATGGACACGGCCAGCCCCTGGATGATGTTGGTGGCATGGCCCGTGGTCGAGGACTTCGCCACGCTCCGCACCGGGCGAAAATCGGTGCCGGTGTAGTATTCCGTGATCCAGACCAGAAGCCCGGTGACGACAAGGCCGATCAGCGACGACAGGAACAGGCTGAACCCGGTGAAGGTCTTGGCGCCGATGCTGAAGGTGGTGCCAAATCCGTAGAATGTGGCGATGACAACCGCCACGCCGGCTGATGAAAGCAGGGCCGCAGCGATGAAGCCCTTGTACAGCGCCCCCATGATGTTGTTGCTGGCCCCAAGCCGGACAAAGAACGTGCCAAGCACCGAACCGACGATGCAGACGGCGCCGATCAGCAAAGGAAGTTCCATCATGGCTGTCTGGGTTGCCCCGGTGAAGAAGATGGCGGCCAGCAGCATGGTGGCCACCACGGTCACCGCATAGGTTTCGAAAAGGTCGGCAGCCATGCCGGCGCAATCGCCGACATTGTCGCCCACATTATCGGCGATGACAGCCGCGTTGCGGGGATCGTCTTCCGGGATCCCGGCCTCGATCTTGCCGACGAGGTCGGCGCCGACATCGGCCCCCTTGGTGAAGATGCCACCACCCAGACGGGCGAAGATGGAAATCAGCGAGGCGCCGAAGCTCAGGGCAACCAGCGCTTCAAGCGTGTGCCGGGTGCTGTAGCCCATTTCCAGAAGCAGCCAGTAATAGACGGCAACGCCGAGAAGGCCGAGACCGACGACCAGCATGCCGGTAACGGCCCCGGACTTGAAGGCGATCGCCAGGGCTTCCACCAGCCCTTTCCTTGCCGCTTCCGCCGTCCGGACATTGGCGCGCACCGAAATGTGCATGCCGATATAGCCCGCCACCCCGGAAAGGACGGCCCCGATCGCATAGCCGATGGCCACCTGAAGCCCGAGCCGCCACCAGAGAAGAACGCCGATCACCGCGCCGACAATGGCAATGGTGCTGTATTGACGATTGAGGTAGGCGCTGGCGCCCTCCTGAATCGCGCCGGCGATTTCCCGCATCCGTTCCGAACCGGCATCCGCGGTCAGGACGGAACGTGAGGCATAAATGCCGTAGAGAATGGCCAGAAGGCCACAGACGAATACCAGGGCAAAGGTGATCGTCATGCGTCGATATCCCCCGAAAGCGGTTGTTTGCGGCAGGGTTGTTCCGAACGCCGCTGTAAAGTCGGGCGGAACATGCCAGAACTGTCCGCAAGGCGCAACACTGCTCTGGGCAAGGACGGATTTCCGCTCCGCTTCCCTTCCCGGCCTTTTCGGGCTTCAGGCCGTGTGCGGCTTCTGTTGCCTGAGCAGCAGAAGCAGCGTCGCACCCACGGCCAGAACAAGTGCCGGAAGTGTCGCCAGATTCACGAGGGCCCAGCCCATCTCCTGATGCAGGGCGCCGGAACCGAGCGCGGCCAGCGCCACAGCGCCATAGACAAGGGCATCGTTCAGACCCTGCATCCTGTGCTGTTCACTCTTCGCAAGACTTGAGGTCAGCAGGGTCGTGGCGCCCACAAACATGAAGTTCCAGCCGATGCCGAGGGCGAACAGGGCCACGGTGAAATGGGCAAGGCTGGTTCCGGTCAGATTGATCGCGATGCACACCCCGTTCAGAAGCCCGCCCGCCAGAATGACCGGGAGAACGCCGAACCTGCGAATCAGATGGCCGGTGAAGAAGGACGGGGCAAACATGGCAAACACATGCCACTGGATGACAAAGGCCGTATCGGGGAAGCTGTGGGCATGTCCCATGACGGCAAGTGGCGTGGCCGTCATGATCAGGGTCATCGAACTGTATCCGGCGACACCCGCAAGCACGGCGACAAGAACCACGGGATTGGCAAGAAGGTTCAGGGATGGCCGGCCGCGCTCTGCCTGCTCGACAGGGCTGAGGCGAGGAATGCGGATCGCCGTCAGGGTCAGAAGGATCAGAATCTGAAGGGCTGCCAACGCAAGGAAGCTGCCGGCATAGAGGCTGCCTGCAAGGGCGTCGGCACTGTAGCGTGCGAGGTTGGGCCCGGTGAAGGCCGCCACCACCCCGCCCGCAAGCACCAGGGAAATGGCCCGCGCACGTCCGTTCTCATCGGCTGAGTCTGCGGCCGCGAAGCGGTAATGCACCGCAAACCCGGCAAGAACACCGATCAGCGCCGCGCCGACACAGAAAAGGGGAAAGTGGCCCAGAACAAGGGCGGCAGCGCTGGCCAGACCGCCCAGCATTCCGGCCACGGAACCGATGGAAAACCCGGCCCGCCGCCCCAGGCGACGCATGATGAAGGCCGCCGGCAAGGCGGTGGCCATGGTGGCCACGAACTGGAGCGAAAGCGGCAGGGTGCCAAGTCCGGGGCGGGGTGCCAGCGAGGTTCCGGCCAGGGCGGTCACGGTAATGACCATGGACATGCCGGTCATGAACAAAGCCTGACAGGCCGCAAGAAGCAGGATCGTTCGACCGGGAGCAACACTCATGAATCGACCATAGGCCTTTCACCGGTCACAGAGAAACGAAAAGAGGCTCAGCCGGGATTTCGCGCGAAGGTGCTCTCGATCAGGACATTCTGCACCACGCCCGGCCCCAGAATGGAATCCGCCTGCCGCTGAAGGCGGATCCGGATGGTTTCCAGATTGAACTGATCTTCAGTGTTGCCCTGGATGGAAAGCACGCCGTGAAGATCCCGAAAGAAGGCATCGTAAAGCTTCTGACGATGCTCGAAGATCTTGTCTCGATGGGCGATCCCACGGGACTCGAGCACCACACCGACACTCACCATCCGCGAAACCCGACCGTCCCGGATGACGGTGATGTTGAAGGCTGGCAGATGCACGAACTGGGGCTGGTTGCCGAGAAACCGGTCCAATGTTCCCGGTGGACGCGGAGCCTCCTGCGCCCTGGCTTGACCGTAAAAGGCCTGACCGAACAAGGTCTGGCCTGACAAGGGCTGGACGGACAAGGAAAGGAACGGGGCAAGACCGCCCGCAAGCCCATTTCCCAGGGTGATCCCCAGAGCCATGAGCAGGCAGGATCCGCACCGGATCATGGCGCGACAGCCGACGCGCGCCCTTGCTCTGGCCTGACTTTCCCACATGGTTCAACCCCGCATCCGACCGCCCTTGCGCGGCCGTGAAGAGGATCATCCCCGGGGGGTGAACATCCGGTAAAGGGACAGCGATTCCTCCACGTCAGCGAACACGGGTTTTTCCTCCCGGTCGCGGCGGAGACGCGGCGGAGACAAGGACGCAGGCATGGTGCGAATCACGGGCTGTCCGTCTGTGGAGAAGGCGTGTCAGTCCGTGGCGAGAGCATGGGAGAATGTCAGGATCTTGTAGGATTCCACCAGATCCGCACGGCTTGTTCCCTCAGGCGGAACTCCTGCCCATGTGGAGTAGCGAATCAGTTCCCAACGATCAGGATCGAAGGCCACCATATGCAGACCGATTCCCTTATGCTCCATGGCAAGCTTATGGTCGGCGCGCTCGCGAGCCACAAGGCTTTCGAGCCTCTCTTCAGGAGGGATGATATCCACCTCCTTCATGGCATGGCTGATGTCACCGGACATGCAGAGCGGATCAAGGCATCGGGCCGGCTCGTTCCGAAGCCCTGCCTTGCCGCGTTCGCTGAAGTCCAGCACGGTCCAGCTCCGCACCCTTGGACGGCCGAAGGTATCGACCAGATCCTGAAACAGGGGACCGGTCAGATAGCGAAAGGCAGGTTCCTCACCGGCCCAGATGTAGAAGGGTGCGTAAAGGCCTTCATCGGGATTGAACAGGTAGGATTTGTGAACCAGGCCTTCCAGCTCGGCGAACAAAGGGGCGCGGGCCTTCACCCGATCCCGGATCCTGCTGCGGTCAAAGTCGCTGGCAAGGCGAATCGTGTACTGCATGGCGATCATTCTGCGCCCTCTTGTCATGCTCCCTGATAGGAAATCCTTAACCGTCCTTCCGGGAAATGCAATCCCGCAAGACGAATGGCCGCCATGCGTCCTGCACAAAGGTTAATCAAAATGCCTATATCCCGGGCGGTTGGCCGGGCGCTTCATGATGTCCTGATCCATGATGTCCGGATCGAGAAGATGGACAGGACCGTCGCCGTGGCGCCCGTTCCGGGTGGTCATCGTGCCTATGGGGGTGAGGGCGAGGGAAAGCGACTGTCCGAGAGCCTCGATCCGGGCGCGATCTTTTTCCGCTGCGGTGAACAGAAGCTCGTAATCATCGCCGCCTGAAAGCAGATCGGAAAGGGGGACTTCGCCGGCCTTTAGAAGCGTGCGGCCCGGATCGGAAAGGGGCACCAGGGCTGCCTCGATTTCGGCGACAAGGCCCGAGGCAGATGCAAGATGGCCAAGATCGGCGAGAAGCCCGTCGGAAACATCGATACAGGCCCCGGCAAGCCCCAGAAGCTGCCGGCCCAGTGCAAGCCTGGGTTCCGGCCGCAGGTAACGGTTGCGCAACCAGTTGCGATCCTCGGTCTTGAGAGCGTCATGCCTGCCACGGGATACCGCAAGACCAAGGGTGGCGTCGCCGATCGTTCCCGATACCCAGACGGTCTCGCCCGGTTTTGCCCCGCTTCGGGTCAGGCCGCTTCCGACAGGCACCTCGCCAAGGGCGGTCACGGCCAGGGTCAAGGGTCCGGGGGTAGCGACCGTGTCACCTCCCAGAAGCGGGCATGAAAAACGATCGATATCCTCTCCCAACCCCTCGGCAAAGGCGGCAAGCCAGGCCTCGTCGATAGACCGGGGCAGGATGGCACAAAGCAAAATCCCGACGGGCCTTGCGCCCATCGCCGCCAGATCGGAGAGATTCACCCGGATCGCCTTGCGGGCAATCTCTTCGGCGGGATCCTCGTTGAAAAAATGAACATCGGCCACCACAGCATCGCTGACGGCGACAAGACGCTGGTCGGGCGGGCATTCGATGAAGGCACCATCGTCACGCAGGCCCAGCGCCCCGGGGGCGCCCCGGGTCAGAGGGGCGAAATACCGGGCGATGAGGCCAAATTCGTCCATTGCGGTCACGCCGGCCGGGTCCGGGTATCGACGGCAGAAGACATTTCACCCGCCCGGAAGGCCCGGGCGACGGAATCGAGAACCCCGTTGATCAGCGCGGTTTCCGGGCCATCGAAAAAGGCATGGGCCATATCGAGATACTCGTTGATGACCACCCGGGGCGGAATATCACCGCGCTCCGTCAGTTCATAGACCGCGGCTTCCAGAATCAGGCGAACCAGAAGTTCGAGCCGGGCCACGGACCAATCCGTGGTCAGGGCGGCGGCGATCCGCTCGTCGATCTGAACACGACCCCGGGCAACACCGCGAACGAGGGCGGCATAGAATCCGAGATCCGGAGTATCGAACCCTTCGGGAAGGCGATCCTCTCCATCAGGAGAGGGCGCTTCCCCCGACAGCCGCTGATCGATCACCTGATCGGCCGTCATG
>JBJHAU010000129.1:0-6530 GCA_050480665.1 Alphaproteobacteria bacterium
GCCCCCCGATGAGCGGCAGATGGCCCCCGGTCTTCTCCTGCCCCGCCCGCTCGGCGAACGCGATGTGGCGCTGTATCGTGAGATTTTCGAAATCCAGATCCATGGCGACTGGGCGAGGGCGGATCGTCTGATCGCACGGCTTGAGGATCGGCTCCTGCTGGGCCATGTCCTTGCCCAGAGATATCTGCATCCAACCCTCTACCGAACCCCTTATCGGGAACTGGCGGCCTGGCTGGAGGCCTATGCCGATCATCCCGAAGCGCCACGCCTTCATGCCCTCGCGCTCCGCAGGAAACCGGCCCGTGCCGCTGCGCCACAGCGCCCGATCAATCCCTTCACCCGGGCGTTGCGCCAGGCGGTGGACGAGGCCGAACTGATGGCCCTCGAAGCCGTGGAGACCGCATCCGCCGGGGAGGCCCGCCCCGAGGAAGGCGAACTCGACGGCGCCTCCTCGCCCTCTCCGCATGCCCTGGACCGGGTTCGGACCCCGGCGGAACAGCAGTTGCGAAGGCGCGTTTCGGGGATGGTGCTGCGAGAACATCTCACCGCGGCGGGACAGGTGATCGACGAGGCGGAACGCGAGGGCCGCCTGCGCCCGGCGGCGATCGACCGTACCCGAACCCTTGTGGCCGCCGGATGGTTCCGCTGGGGCGATGCCGAACGCGCCCTGGAGATGGCCACGCGCGCCGCGCAACGATCCCGCCTGGCCGTTCCGGAAGCCCATTTCTGGGCCGGGCTGGCGGCCTTCCATCTTGAGCGACATGACATCGCCCGTGACCATTTCGAAACCCTGGCGATGATGCCGGGCCTGAACGAAGAGGATCGATCCCGGGCGGCGTTCTGGGCGGCCCGGGCGAACCTTGTCGGGGGCCATCCCGAACAGGTCGGACCATGGCTGGACCGCGCGGCAGAGGCCCGCCACAGCTTCTATGGTCTGCTTGCGCGCGGAATCCGCGGCAAGGCACTGGTAGAGCCCGCCATGGCCGCAGGACGCGACCTGCCGCCCAATCCGGTCTCGGACGCGGCGGTCGAAACCCTGCTTCAGGCCCCGCCCGTGCGCCGCGCCCTTGCCCTGATTCAGATCGGCGAAGGCGAACGCGCGGAACGGGAACTGCGGGCCGTTCCGCAGAACGGTTCTGCCGCCCTGCTTCGCGCGGTGATGCGGATCGCCGAGGCGGGAGACATGCCGGCCAGCGCCCTCCGGGCAGCCCGGGTGCTGAAGGCCAGTACGGGCGAAGTCCACGATGAAGGCCTGTTCCCCGCCATGCCATGGGTTCCGGAGGGCGGATACCTGATCGATCGCGCCCTGATCTTCGCCCTGGCGCGCCAGGAATCCGCCTTCAACCCCTGGGCCGTCAGCCACCGGGGCGCGCGCGGCCTTCTGCAGCTGATGCCGGCCACCGCCAACTACATGGCCGAAGGCGGCCAGCCGTTTCGCGGTGCGAACAGCCACAAGCTGCACGCGCCGGAACTCAACCTGGCCCTTGGCCAGAAATACATTGCCTATCTTCTTGAACACCCCCTGGTCGACGGCAACCTCGTGCTGAAGATCGCCTCCTACAATGGCGGGCCCGGCAATGTGGCGCGCTGGCTTCGCGAAATCCGGCCGAGGGAGGATCCGCTGATCTTCATCGAATCGATCCCGCTTTTCGAAACCCGTCATTTCGTGAAGACCATCCTTGCCAATCTCTGGATCTATCGTGCCCGCATGGATCAGGATGTCCCCAGCCTGCATGCCCTTGCCGGGGGAGAATGGCCGCGCTATGTCTCGCTGGACCAGCGTCTCGCCACGCCGTACCAGGGCGAGACAGACACCCAGACCGCCCGAGGAGACCCCTGATGGCCGGAATCGATCCCTCGCGCACGTTCAAGCCGGTGCGGATCGCCGTGCTGACGATTTCCGACACCAGAACCGAGGCCGACGACGAATCCGGGGCCACCCTGATCGACCGGATCGAGAAGGCGGGCCATGTGCTGGCCGCCCGGGCGATCATCACCGATGATCGTTCCGCGATCGCCGAGGCGGTGCGCCGCCTTGCCGCCGATGACGGGGTGGATGTGATCATCACCAATGGCGGCACCGGCATCACCGGACGCGATGTGACGCCGGAAGCCCTGGCCCCCCTGTTCGACAAGACCATAGAAGGCTTCGGGGAACTGTTCCGCATGCTTTCCTATGCCAAGGTGGGCACCTCGACCATGCAGTCGAGGGCGCTTGGCGGCATCGTTGCCGGAACCTATGTCTTTGCCCTGCCCGGTTCGCCCTCGGCGGTCCGTGACGGCTGGGACGACATCCTTGTGTATCAGCTGGATTCGCGCCACAAGCCCTGCAACCTTGTGGAGCTGATCCCGAGGATTCGGGAAAGCTGATCTCTCAGTCCGGACGGTTGTCAGTCCGAACGGTTTCGGTTCTGATCCTGCAACTGTTTCCGGATTTCCTGAAGTTCCCTGCGCAGCGTCGACATCTCGCTCAGGATCAGGCTTCGCTCGTCGGCATGGGCCTGATCGATCGCCTCCATCTCCTCCTTGTGATCCGCCGCCGTCTGATCCTGCATGGCCGAGACGATGATCGCGATGAACAGGTTCAGCATGGTGAAGGTGGCGACAAGGATGAACGGCACGAAGAAGGCCCAGGCGTGGGGGTAGACCTCCATCACCGGCCGCACGATTCCCATCGACCAGCTTTCCAGGGTCATGATCTGGAACAGGGAATACATGGATCGGCCGATCGTGCCGAACCAGATCTCGAAACTCGCTCCGAAAAGCTTGGTCGCAATCACCGAGAAGACATAGAAGACCAGCACCAGAATGGCAGCGATGGATCCGAGACCCGGCACCGCCCGCAAAAGCGATTCCACCACCCGGCGCATCTGCGGCACCACCGACAGCAGGCGCAGCACACGCAGCACCCGAAGGGCGCGCAGCACCGCGAAGGGCCCGGAGGCAGGAACCAGGGCGATGGTGACCACGATGAAATCGAAGACATTCCAGCCGTCGCGGAAGAACCGCAACCCTCGCCCGGCAAGCTTGGCCAGTATCTCGACGACGAAGACCGCCAGCACCATGCTGTCGGCCAGCAGAAGCACGGGGCCGATCGCGCCCATCACGACGGAGGAGGTCTCAAGGCCGAGGGTGACGGCGTTGAGCATGATGAGCCCCATGATCACCCGCTGAACCCGCGGGCTTTCGGCAAAGGCGCCGATTCGTCCCCGCCAGCCGGGCTTCAACCCCTCATCTGGCGGCGGCGCATGCGGCGGCGCGGGCGGTGAGGGCGGTCGCGGGGCACTGGTCATCGAAGTCTCTCAACCGAGGGATTCATGTCAGTAAAGGTGTCAGCAGGGCTCGGAAGGGATCAGGGGTCGCACACCGCCCGGCCCCGGCCGGAGCTGGTTCCTTCCCTTTCGGGAACGGGACTGCCAGCGGGCATGGGCGGCACCATCGTCGATATCCTCCAGAAGGACAAGAGGGGGCGCTTCCCTTCCCGGCGGCAGGTTGGCACGGGTATCGGCCAGGGCATGAGGCCCCGACCAGCGCACCCCGGAAAACAGGCCCCCGGAAAACAGGCCCCCCGGCCTTCGCTGACGGCGGCGGGCATGACCGATCAGCCAGAAGCCGCCATCCATGGCCGGGCCGAACACCAGTTCGTGACCGGCGAGGGCGGCGAAGGCTGCGCGAACATCGCCTTGCCCGATCCCGGGGATATCGGCCCCGATGATCACCACCGGCCCGGGCGGCAGGGTGTCCAGAATCCGGGCCATCCGTCGACCAAGATCACCACGGCCCTGGGCCATGCGCCGGGGGCGCGGCGACACCCCTTCCCAGAATCGGTTCCTGCGGGCGAGCGAATCGGGGGTCATGGCCAGAATCGTCTGCCAGGGGCCGGCGGCCAGGCTTCGGATCAGGCGTCGGCTTTGCCATCGGTAGAAGGCGAAGGCCGAGGCCTCGCCAAGGTCGCGGGCAAGCCGGCGCTTGACCGCCCCACGCTGGGGGGCGCGAAGAAAGATCACCAGCCGGGGACGGGGGCGCGGCATCCTTTTCGGCATCCCTATCGGCCATACAGCCGGGCGATGCGCTCCGGCGGCAGCCCGCAGGCATACAGGGCAAGGCAGCCGAGGTTGCGCAGGCTTCGCCCATGCCAGCCATCGCTGAGGAAGCGTTCGGCCGAGGTCAGGGCCTCACAGTCGAGATGCGAAAGGCGGGCACGGCCGATGCGACGCATGATGGCCACATCCTCCATCAGCGGAATCTCCGGATAACCGCCGACCGCGCGATAGAGGTCGCGGCCGATCAGCAATCCCTGGTCTCCATAAGGCAGGGCCAGAACGCGGGAGCGCCAGTTGACAAGGCGTTCGAGGCGGCGGGCGCGATGATCCGCACTGTCGAGGGCAAAGCGGAACGCTGCCGCGCGCATGGCATTCTCCGGCCGGGCCATGAATCCGGCCACCGTCTCGGGCCAGTTCCGCCCGGGCCGGGTATCGGCATGCAGGAACAACAGCCACTCGCCCTGAGCTTCGCGAGCACCGGCGGCCAGCTGAATCCCGCGCCCGCGCGGGGAACCGATCACCCTTGCCCCCAGATCCGCCGCGACGACGGCGGTGGAATCCATGGACCCGCCATCGACGACCAGAACCTCCATCCCAAAGGGAAGATGATCGCCCGCAGCGCCGTTCCGCCTTCCCGCACCGAGGCGGTCCAGACATTCGGGAAGATGGGCGGCGGCATTCAGGGCCGGGATCACCACGCTCAGCATCACCAGGACTCCAGTCACCGGACCGAGGCGGGATTGTTTCCGCGCCCCGGCCTGCACAGGCGTTCTTGGCGCCAGACTGCACAGGCGTTTATAGCGAAGGCCGGGCCCGGAACAAACAGTGCATGTCCCGACGAGGGGCGCACAAAATGTTCTTGTCATGTTCTTTTGCCCGCGCGATCCTTGACCATGAGCTTCAAGGACGAGATCCGGCGCGAAAGGCCGATCAAGGGGCGCGGCGCCCTTTCCAACGCCAGCGGGCGCCATGAGCGTGAAACCCGCCATGCGGTGGATGATGGCTGGGGCAGGCCATCGCCCCCGATGGAAGAGGGCCATCCCCCGGAAAGGAGCCAGGTGGCCACGCGGGTGCTGATCGATGCCAGCAAAAGCGTGATCGCCCGCAACCGTTCGCCCGACATTCCCTTCGAGCAATCGATCAACCCCTATCGCGGCTGCGAGCATGGGTGTGTCTATTGTTACGCAAGGCCCAGCCATGCCTGGCTCGGGCTGTCTGCCGGTCTCGATTTCGAGACGACCATTTTCGCCAAGCCCGATGCGCCCGCCCTGCTGGAAAGGGCGTTGCAGAACCCTCGCTACCGCTGTCGGCCGATCGCCCTTGGCAGCAACACCGATCCCTACCAGCCCGCAGAACGCCGTCTGAAGATCACCCGGGGCATCCTTGAGGTGCTGAGCGCCTTCAACCATCCGGTCACCATCATCACGAAATCCGATGCGGTGCTTGCCGATCGCGACCTTCTCGCCTCGATGGCCCGGCGCAACCTTGTGCATGTCGCCCTGTCGATCACCACGCTCGATGCCGAACTCGCAAGATCGCTGGAGCCACGGGCGGCCACGCCGGCTCGAAGGCTGAAGGCCATTGCCGCACTGGCCGAAGCCTCGGTGCCGGTCGGCTGCATGGTGGCGCCGGTGATCCCGGCCCTGACCGACTGGGAGCTGGAGCGCATTCTTCAGGCGGCCGGCAAGGCCGGGGCGCGCCGGGCGGGAACCCTGCTGCTGCGCCTTCCGCTTGAGGTCGAGGGGCTTTTCATCGAATGGCTGCAAAGCCACGTTCCGGATCGGGCGGACCATGTCCTGAACCGGATCCGCGACCTGCGCGGGGGCCGGCTGAACCAGTCGGAGTTCGGCCTCAGGATGCGGGGAGAAGGCCCCTTCGCCGCACTTCTGGCCCAGCGCTTCCGCCTTGCCCGCAAACGCTACGGGCTGGACGACAACCCGTGGCCCGCCCTCGATACCACCCGTTTCCGCCCACCCGCCGCGGCCGGGACACAGCTTTCCCTGCTTTGACACCCGGCGAGGCATGATGGTTCCGGCGCCTGCGGGGCCGCACAAGAGGCTTGCCGGGAGACGGCCCAGAGACTACCGAAGAGACCTCCAAGACCGCACCCGGGAGAGGCCATGCCTGACTTTCACTTCGAACGGCTGCATCCCGGGCGGGTATGTGGCATCGACGAGGCCGGGCGCGGCCCCTGGGCCGGGCCCGTGGTGGCCGCCGCCGTCTGGCTCGATCGCGACCGGCTGCCCGACAGCCTGTCCAAGGGGCTCGACGATTCCAAGGCCCTGAGCGCAAGACGGAGAGAGGCACTGGCCGCAGCCCTCGAAGCCCTGGCCGGGGAAGGCGCGGCCGAGATCGGCATTGGCCTCGCAGAGGTGGAGGAGATCGATCGTCTCAACATCCTCCGCGCCACCCTGCTGGCCATGCGCCGGGCCGTCGAAGCCCTGACCACGCCCCCCGATTGGGCGCTTGTCGACGGCACCGTCGCCC